>CAJVCK010000001.1 GCA_910595805.1 uncultured Candidatus Thioglobus sp.
ATGACATTCCAATCTCAACCAATGCACATTTATTAGCACCCGTTGCTAGTCAACTAAAATCAGCTGGCATTAATAGAGCTAATATCTCTATTGACTCGCTTGATAAAGAGCGCTTCAATCAGATTACTCGTGGCGGTGATTTAGATAAAGTCGTTCAAGGGATAGATGCAGCTATCGAATCAGGTATGAACCCTATCAAACTCAATATGGTCGTAATGCGTGGTGTTAATGATGATGAAATTGAAGCCATGATCGACTTTGCCATTGGGCGTAAAATTGATATTCGTTTTATTGAAACCATGCCAATTGGTACAGCGGGTATTGATACAGTCAATCATCACTATAATGAAGCTGATATCTTGAAAAGAATACGCGCACACTTGCCAGATCAACTGATTGCTATTAAATCTAAACAAACGGCAGGCCCTGCCAAAGGTTATTTAATTGAAAACACCCACTCGTCTGTGGGTACGATATCGGCCGTTTCTAATAACTTTTGTAGTAGTTGCAATCGTGTCAGACTAACTGCTAAAGGGCAATTAATCTTATGCTTAGGTCAGAAAAATTCCGTTTCCCTTCGTGATGCACTGAGATCAGGCATGAGTAATGATGACATTAAAACCATGATTGTAAATGCCATTAACCATAAGCCTGAGAGACATGAATTCGATACTGATATTGATAACATTGACAGTGCGCAAATGGTGGAGATTGGCGGATGAAGATCTTATATTTTGCTTCACTCAAAGAATCACTTAAAATCGCCAATGAAAATATACCAGCCAGTGCGAATATGACAGTCAACACACTAAGATTATTATTGATTGAAAAGTATGGTGTGCAGCACTTTCCAAGCAACATTCTTTGCGCCGTTAATCATGTAATCGCAAACGAAACTACGCAATTAAATGACAATGATGAAGTCGCCTTCTATCCACCGGTTACTGGTGGCTAACCCAAATTAATTATGAACAAAACAAAAATAAAAGTTGGTTTTATTACCATTTCGGATCGTGCAGCACGTGGTGAATATGAAGATATTGGTGGTCCTGCTATGCAAGCATGGATCAAGAACGCAATACTCTCACCTTATGAAATTGACAGCATTATCATTGAAGATGAACAGTCTTTAATTGAGCAAACCATGATTGATTTTTCAGATAAAAATAATTGCAACCTAATCCTTACTACTGGTGGTACTGGCCCAACCACTCGTGATGTCACGCCTGAAGCAACAGTTTCGGTGTGTGAAAGAATCTTTGATGGTTTTGCTGAACAAATGCGCTCCGTTAGTCTTAAAACGGTGCCTACAGCTATTCTTTCTCGTCAAACTGCTGGCACTCGTGGCAAGAGTTTAATTATTAACCTACCTGGAAAGCCAGATGCAATTGCGGTGTGCTTGGGCGCAATTTTTTTAGCAGTGCCAAAATGTTTAGAATTGTTAGACAATTCTAATATTCAAGTCGATTTAGACTTTATCGAACAAGAATTTTAACTTTATTCGCTAATTAGATTCGCTAAACGACGACGATAAGTATTACCTTGCTCCGGGTTGCTATTGGTTAGCATGTTGCAAATCATACCAATCATCTCACGAGCTGCACCTTCTTTAAAATCTGGCTGGTTTTCTTGAATATAAAACAACTCATCCATGCCTTTCTCAATGTCATACTCAGCAATGAAGCAAACGGCTAAATCAAAACGCGCTTGAAGATCATCAGATGATTTAAGCACTTGAGCTTGCAAAGTAGACTTACCAGCAGTATTTTGTGCAAGTCGAATAAAGTTTAATTGTGAAGAGATCGACAAACCAATGTCTAATTTCTGTGCAGACTCAGGCAGCTTATCAAACAAGCTTTGCGCTTGTTCAATTTCACCCATGTCAATAAATATTTGCGACATATCAAGTGCTACACGGGCATTACTTGGATCCAATGTAATAGCTTGCGTTAATAACACTACAGCAGATTGTGTATCTCCCGACATATGTTTTTCTCTTGCTTGTTCTCTTAGTTCATCAGATTCTTTGTAAACACCGTAATGTTTAAGTAATACGCGCAACTCCTCTGATCGAAGCTCACCTTCTTCTCTTTGTACTTCTATCCCATCTTTAAATACAACAATAGTCGGTATATTTTTAACAGAAAACTTTTCTTTTAAATCCTCCTGTTCATCAATATCAACTTTTGCAAAAAGAAAATCACCAGGAAACTCTTTTGCCAGATCGGATATTACATACTCTGTTTTAATGCAAGGCTCAGACCATATACCCATAAACTCAACTAATACAGGAATATGTGATGAATTATGCACAACAAGGTCTTCAAAATTACTCTGACTAGCCTCAAATATTAATGGTTTATTATCATCACTCAAAATAACTTCCTTTTTTAACTATTTTATGAAAAGATCAAGAGTTATATAAATAATGTAAAATAATATTTACTTACTTAATAATAAATATTATTTATGATTAATTACACACTGAAGCAATTATACAGTTTTGAGGCTGTTGTTCGTCTTAAAAGCTTTACAAAAGCTAGCAAAGAATTAAACATTACACAGCCAGCTGTCTATATGCAGATTCAGCAATTAACTCAAAACATCGGATCTGAACTTGTCAATATTAAAGGAAAGGCAATTACACCAACTTATATTGGTGAAACACTTTATAAATCTTGCCTTGATGTTATTGCAAGATTAGAGCAAACAAAAGCTGATATCGACCATGCAATTGACCCTAGTGCAGGACACCTTCAAATTGCGGTTGCAACTACCACCAACTCATTTGTAAGTCGTGTATTAGCAAAATTTAAACAAGACTACCCAAACATGACTTTCTTTCTCGAAGTAACCAACAGAAAGTCACTATTAGAAAAACTTAGCAATAATCAAACTGATTTGGTTATTATGGGCGAACCCCCTGCTGATATGCCGTTAGTAACTCAACCTTTCATGGAAAATCCACTTATAGTTATTGCACACCCTGACCACCCACTGTTAAATAATAAAAAAAATTCTATCAAAGATTTAAGCAGTGAAACTTTAATTACTCGTGAACAAGGTTCTGGCACACGTATTACCATTGAACGTATGACTGGCATGAAGTTCAACTCAGATATTGAGATAAATTCAAATGAGGCGATTATTGAGGCTGTTCAAGCAGGCCTTGGGATTGGCTTTGTATCGGAGCATACTGTAAAGTTACAGCTAAAAAATGGGATTATTAAGCAATTGGAAACTGATCAGTTTCCAATTACACGTAACTGGTATGTTGTTCATAATGCAAAAAACACACTCACACCTATCGCTAAACGCTTTAAAGAATTTATTGTAGAAAATAGCAATTTACAATAATCCGTTACATAAAAAAGGCCTCATTTAATGAGGCCTTTTTAACTAATCAGAATAATTAGTAATTTACATCATGCCTGGCATTCCGCCACCCATACCGCCCATATCTGGGGCAGCAGCTGCAGCGTCTTGTGGAACATCAGTAATCATCGCTTCAGTAGTAATCATCAAGCCTGAAATACTGGCTGCATGCTGTAAAGCTGCACGAGTAACTTTAGTAGGATCTAAAATACCCATCTCTAGCATATCGCCATAAGTTTCTGAACCGGCGTTATAACCGTAATTACCTTTTTCTCCAATAACGTTATTTAATACCACTGAAGCCTCACCACCGCCATTTTCTACAATTTGACGTAGAGGGGCTTCCATTGCGCGCTTAGTTAGGGCGATGCCAATATCTTGATCATGATTATCGCCTGTTAAACCATCTAAAGCAGAAATAGCTCGAACTAATGCAACACCACCGCCAGGAACAACGCCCTCTTGTACAGCAGCACGAGTCGCATGAAGCGCATCATCAAAACGGTCTTTCTTTTCTTTCATAGCAACTTCAGTCGCAGCACCAACTTTAATAACAGCAACACCGCCAGATAATTTTGCTAAACGCTCTGTAAGCTTCTCAAGATCATATTCAGAATCTGTTTGCTTAATTTGCGCTTGAATTTGTTTAACACGTCCATCAATATCAGCCTTTTCACCCATGCCATCAACAACAACCGTTTCATCTTTTCCAATTTCAACACGTTTAGCCGATCCTAATTGGTCTTCCGTAATACCTTCAAGTGATAAGCCAATCTCTTCAGAAACAACCACACCACCTGTAAGAATCGCTAAGTCTTGTAAGATAGCTTTACGACGATCACCAAAACCTGGAGATTTAACTGCAGCCACTTTGACAATGCCACGCATATTGTTAACAACCAAGGTTGCTAATGCTTCACCCTCAATATCTTCAGCAATAATTAATAACGGTCTACCAGACTTTTGAGCAATTTCTAGAGTAGGCAATAAATCACGAATGTTTGAAATTTTTGACTCATTTAAGAGAATATGTGGCATCTCTAAATCAGCACTCATAGTGTCTTGATTATTCACAAAATATGGTGATAAGTAACCACGCTCAAATTGCATACCTTCAACCACATCCAGCTCATTATCCAAACCAGAGCCCTCTTCAACAGTAATAACACCTTCTTTACCAACCCTTTCCATTGCTTCAGCAATAATATCGCCGACACTAGCATCTGAATTAGCAGAGATAGTACCAACTTGCGCAATTGATTTAGTATCATCACAAGGTTGAGACAAGTCACGTAATGCAGCCACAGCGGTTTCAGTAGCCTTATCAATGCCACGTTTTAAATCCATTGGATTCATGCCAGCAGAAACAGACTTAACACCTTCAACTACTAACGCTTGAGCAAGAACAGTTGCCGTTGTTGTGCCATCACCGGCAATGTCGTTGGTCTTAGAAGCGACTTCTTTAACCATTTGTGCGCCCATATTCTCAAACTTATCTTCTAGTTCAATTTCTTGAGCAACTGAAACACCATCTTTGGTAATATTTGGCGAACCAAATGATTTGTCTAATACAACGTTTCTACCCTTAGGCCCTAATGTTACTTTAACTGCATTAGCTAGTATATTAACACCATCTAACATTAAATTTCTAGCATCTAATCCAAACTTTACGTCTTTTGCACCCATGTCAATCTCCTTTATTCTACAACCGCAACAATATCATCTTCACGCATAACAAGAAGCGATTCGTTATCCACTTTAACCTCAGTACCAGAGAATTTACCAAACAAAATTTTATCGCCCACTTTTACATCTAGCGCAACTACATCCCCACCATCAGTCTTTCTACCTTCTCCAGCTGCAACAATAACACCTTCAGAAGGTGCTTCAGTTGCTGAGTCAGGAATAATTAAACCACTTGCAGTTGTTGTTTCTTCTTCTAATCTACGAACGATCACACGATCGTGAAGGGGGCGAATATTCATTTTTTCTCCTAATTTTGATAAATACTAATGTTCGAAATTACGAATCAATCTATAGAAACGTAATTCTTTCTTAATAATGTATGTGGGGTCATTTTTTCCTCTTTCAAGTAACCAAAGAGAAAATATATAATTTAACAAGCAAATAAAGTTACTTGTAAAAAAGGACTTTCATTTTATCAATGATTAAGAGAATACAACCGTCTTATTGTTACATGTCAACACTCGGTCTTCTAGGTGGTATTGCAACCCTTTAGCAAGGGTAATTTTTTCAACATCTTGACCCATTTTTTTCATATCATCTGCGCTGTCCGCATGATCAACACGCACAACATCCTGCTCAATAATTGGACCTTCGTCCAAATCAGCTGTCACATAATGGCAGGTTGCTCCAATGAGCTTAACTCCTCGCTCTGCTGCACGAGCATAAGGATTAGCACCCACAAATGATGGTAAAAATGAGTGATGAATATTGATAATTTTCCCACTATATTTTCCACACAACTCCTTAGGGATAATTTGCATATAGCGCGCCAATACAACTACATCTGGATTAAAGCTATCAACTGCCAAGCTCATCTTTTTAATATCATCTGCTTTTGTTTCTGTATTTATATCAACTTGTTTAAATGGCACGTCATACCAATTGGCCAGTTTTGAGAGTTTGCTATGATTAGACAGTACGCCAACAATTTCACCTTCAAGCTCTTGTTCGTGGTGTCTATGTAGTAAATCTACAGCACAATGTGAGGAATTAGAGCCCATAATTAAAATTCGCTTCAGCTTTGATGCGTCACTAAATTTCCAGCTC
This sequence comes from uncultured Candidatus Thioglobus sp., assembly GCA_910595805.1. Next base: position 6,169 of record CAJVCK010000001.1, read on the forward strand.
ATTTTATACTTATCTGCAATCGTAATAAAAGTACGACGGAAATCATCAAATGAACAATTTAAAGAACTAGATTCAATTTCAATACGCATAAAAAATCGTTTATTTTGATCATCCAAATGATGGTGTGCTTCTTTAATATTGCCACCATGCTCATAAATAAACTGACTCACTTTGGCCACCAAGCCGTGCGCATCTGGGCAAGAAATTAACAATCGATATACGCTCATGGTTTAAGTGCGATACTCTGCATTGATTTTGACATAATCATAAGAAAAGTCTGTGGTCCACACACTTTCTTGTGTATCTCCTTTTCCTATTTCAATATTAATCACAATATTCTCTTTTGCCATCTCACTACTGCCTGCTGCCTCTGTATAGTTTTCATCTGGCTCACCAGCTTTGATAATACTCACTTCGTTCAAATAAATATTAATGTCTTCAATCGTCAAATCAGCAATATTCGCCCGACCAACTGCTGCCAAGATACGACCCCAATTGGCGTCACTAGCAAACAGTGCTGTCTTTACCAATGGTGAGTGTGCAACTGTATAAGCCACTTCTAAGCAGTCATCATTGCTACTACCACCCTTCACACGCACTTCTACAAATTTGGTTGCACCCTCGCCGTCTTTAATAATTTGATGTGCTAAAGATTGCGTTACTTCATTAAGTGCACTTTGAAAATCATCAATACAATCGTGAATATCCACGCTACTCGCACCAGTCGCACTTAGCGTACAGGCATCGTTAGTTGAGGTATCGCCATCCACAGTAATACGATTAAACGATTGATTGACCGAAGTTGTTAAACATTGTTGTAAGTTAGCCTGGGTTGATTTCACATCAGTAAAAATAAAGCTAAGCATGGTTGCCATGTCTGGGCGAATCATACCTGATCCCTTTGCAATGCCGCTAATAGTGACAGTTTTACCATTGACTTTAAACTGTGCTGTGGCGGTTTTTTCAACCAAGTCAGTGGTCAAAATACCTTTGGCTACATCACCCATAGCATCAGCAGATAATTTAACAATGGCCTTTGGAACGCCCTTATTAAATTTATCAACCTGTAACTGCTGACCAATCACTCCAGTTGAAAACGGTAAGACTTGCTCAGTATCAATATTAAGCTCACCAGCCAAGCATGCACAAGTATTTAGTGTGTTTTCCATGCCTTGCGCGCCTGTACCTGCATTGGCGTTACCACTATTAATCAGTAAAGCTTTAGGGTGATGGTTAAGATGATTTTTAGCAACTAACACAGGCGCTGCACAAAAAACATTTTGGGTAAATACTGCAGCTGTTGTTGTGCTTTCCGATAGGTAAACCACTGATAAATCTGGGTCGTCATTATTCTTAATACCCGCATCAATTGATGCTGATAAGATGCCTTCTATATTTAATAATGACTGAGCCATGTCTAGTAATAAATCCTTAATAATTAAAGGTATTTTACTGACTTAAGAAGTTTTTGAAGTTTTTTTATCTAATCGTTGAAAGATTAACATTAATATAGAGCCAAATATCACCATAATCAGCGCTGGCACAGCAGCACGCTCATACAATCCTTCAGCACTTAACTCATACACTTGGATTGCTAAGGTATCCCAGCCGAATGGACGCAATAGATAGGTTGCTGGCAGCTCTTTCATTACATCAACTGCTACCAATAAACCGCCCGCTAAAATACCAGGTGTCATCATCGGTAAGTAAACTTGCCAAATCAAACGTAAGCGTGACGCACCTAGCAGACGTGCACTTTGGGTAAACACCGGTTTAATCTGCTGGGCTGATGCGTCAATTGAACTATAAGCGATCGCCATAAAACGAGACACATAGGCAAACAACAACAAAGCGATTGATCCAAAAATTATATGATTAACACTCTCACCGCCAAAATGAATATTAATCTCGGATATTTGATTAATACCATAAAGCAAGCCTACCGCCATCACCGAACCCGGTAATGCGTAACCTAATGTTGCTAGTCGGATCACACTTTTGAGCCAGACACTGCTTTGCTTACATCGCCCTGGTAAAGCCAACACAGTGGCAATGGCTACAGTAATCAATGCTGCAGAAACCGTCAAGATAGAAGTCGAACTAATTAAATCAAAATACTTCGCACTCCACTCTTCGCCAACTGATTCCCAACCCCAAATAACTAGTTGTAGCATTGGCATTGCAAATGACAGCATGAATACGCCAAATACAAATAAACTGATTAACCAGCCAACAACACCTCTAGCTTGATAAGGTTTTTTATTGGAGACATCGGCTGAATAATACTTAGCTTGGCCGCGTGCTTTTTTCTCAAAATAAATTAAGAAAAATGCCACAAGCACCAATAGTGATGCCAACTGTGCGGCCACCTCTACTGAACGATAATCACCCCAAGCAGAGTAAATGGCCGTGGTAAAGGTGTCGTAGTTAAATAAACCCACCACACCAAAATCAGCCAAGGTTTCCATGAGTGTGACCAACAATCCAGCTGCCGCAGCTGGGCGTGCTAGTGGCAATGAAATCTTAAAAAATACTTTAATTGGACTCGCACCAAGCAACTTACCTGCTTCTATCATGTTAATCTTTTGGCGCTTAAATGAAGCCCTTGTCATCATATAAACATAAGGATAAAACACCAATACAAACGTCAGAATGATTGCCCATGATCCAGCACGAATATCAAACCCTGGCAGGCCCAACACTTCACGCATCCACACCTGTGCATAGCCCGAATAATCAAACACACCCAAATAAACAAAAGCCAACACATAAGCCGGAATTGCAAACGGTAAAAATAGCGCCCACTCAAGCCACTTTCTGCCAGGGAATTCTACCATCACCACCAAGTAAGCCAATATCGTACCCAATAGCGTCACACCAATACCCACACCCACTAGCAAAATAGCGGTAGAACTAATTAAACTTGGCAGTAGGTTTTCAGAGAAATGCGCCCAGAGTTCATGCTCAGGCAATAGCCAAGATAGTGCCACCACAAAAATTGGCATTGCCACTAATAAGGCAAGAAGGCTAATCCAAATTTTGGATTTAAAGCATTTTTTTTCCAAATGATTTCTCTAAAAATTTTCTAGTATTTTAAAACAACAAAACCCAAGAAATAACTTGGGCTTTGTGACAATTATTTTTATTTTTCTATCGATAACCTTTAAGCTGCATCAACTTGACTGCATCTGCTTGCAGAATGCCTGCTTGCGATAAGTTCATATCGTCTTGCTTAAATGAACCCCATGCAGATACCACGTCACCTGATGCAACATTTTGATTAGCAGGATATTCTTTGTTAAGTAATCCATAAATAGCTTGCGCTTTTGCAGACGACAACCACTCTAACAATTTTGTTGCGCCTGCTGCATTCGATGCATGTTTGGTTACACCAGCACCTGATACGTTGACATGTACACCAGTTGTATCTTGGTTTGCCCAAAATAGTTTAAGTGGTGCATTCGGCTGCTTAGCAACTAAACGACCAAAATAGTAAGTATTAACTAAGCCCACATCACACTGTCCTGCAAGAATGGCATTCATCACATGTGAATCTTTAGCATTTGGTGTAGCTGCTAAGTTATTTACCCAGCCACTGATAATATCACCAGCTTTATCTTCACCATGATTATAAATAACAGAAGCTGTCAATGATTTAGTATAGATTTTTTTACTGGTTCTTAAGCACAACTTACCCTTCCACTTGTTTGTCGCCAAGTCGGCATAAGTTGATAAATCAGATGGGTTAACTCGTTTAGTTGAGTAAACGATTGTACGTGCACGAATTGATAATCCTGTCCACAAACCATCAGGATCTCTTAAATAGGCTGGAATATTGCTTTTCAAAGTTTCTGTTTGTATTGGCTGGAATAGGTCTTGTGAGCCTGCATACCAAAGATTTCCAGCATCTACTGTCATAAACATATCGGCTTGCGTGTTAGCGCCTTCAAGTTTTAAACGCTCGATTAATGCACCACCTTTGCCCGTTAAATATTCAACTTTAATACCTGTGTCTTTTGTAAAAGATTCAAATAACGGCTTAATCAAATGTTCTTTGCGTGAGCTATATACGGTAACTGAATCTTCACTTGCTGCTTGAACTGCTGTGATACTTGAAACTGTTAATACTGAAAATATAACAGCTGATGAAATTATTGCCTTAACATTCATTCTTTATTTCTCCTTTGATTATTTATTTAATTGTTTGTCTCGAATAACGCCCACTTTGTCTGCTAACACATTAGCTTCATTTTCATCATGAGTCACTAAAATAGAAGTGACTTTTGACTTTTTAAGAATAAATCGAACTTGAATTACCAATTGATCTCGATGGTTTTTGTCTAAACTAGAAAAAGGCTCATCTAATAATAACAGTTTTGGTGATGGCGCTAAAGCACGTGCTAATGCTACACGTTGCTGTTCACCGCCTGAAAGCTGATGCGGGTATTTTTTTTCAATACCCTCTAGCCCTATTAAAAACAATAGTTCCTTAACTCGCTCTTTCCTCTCGCTTTTAGATAGATTGCTAATACCAAATGCTATGTTCTTCTCAACAGTCATATGGGGGAATAAAGCATAATCTTGAAACACCATGCCCACTTCCCTAGATTCTGGTGTCACTTGATGCTTTCCATTGATAGACAATTGATGGCCATCTAATTCAACCCTACCTTGATTAGCGTTATCCAGCCCTGCAATAAAACGAAGTGCTGAGCTCTTTCCACTACCACTATCACCTAATAAAGCAAATATATCGCCTTGATTTAATTCTAGATTAAACCCATCTAGAACTTCGTTATCTTGATAAGTGAGTGTTAAGTCGTGAACTGCTAACATTTAATAATGTAAATACTAATAAGAATGATTCTCAATATTATATAAGATTATTATAATAAATTTAGATAATTAATGATAATTTACTATAAATACATAGAAGTAAATATATGTCATAAAATAATGACTAAAGATTACTAACAGTAACCATACAATCAAATGAACAAACAAGATAGAACCAAATCCAGTCAAAAAGTTACCTTAGTTGGTGCTATTATTGATTTCTTATTGGCCATCTTTAAAATAATTGCGGGTGTCATCGGCAACTCTGGCGCCTTGATTGCAGATGGTATTCATTCATTCTCAGACTTACTATCTGATGGCGTGGTGCTGTATGCTGCTAAGCACTCGGCTGAAGAGGCTGATGAAGAGCATCCTTATGGTCATGAGAGATTTGAAACAGTTGCCACGCTTGGCTTGGCTATTATCTTGGCGATTATTGGCACAGGTATTATTTTTGATGCGTTTGATCGATTAAGCGATCCAAATGAGCTTTCACATAGTGCACTACTTTTGAGCGTTGCCGCCCTATCTATCTTTTCTAAAGAAGCGCTGTATTGGTACACACTAAAAGTTGCTAAAACCTATAAATCTGAAATGCTAAAAGCCAACGCTTGGCACCATCGTTCTGATGCATTGTCATCAATTGTGGTACTTGTTGGTATTCTGGGTAGCTTGAATGGCTATCTATACCTAGATAGCATAGCAGCCATGATTGTAGGCTTTATGGTTATTTATATTGCCTGGGAACTCGGAACAGGCGCCACTAAAGAATTGGTAGATACTTCAATTGATGCTCACCAGGTTCAGAAATTAAGAGATTCAATTGGCAGAATCAGTGGTGTTAATAATGTACATTCATTACGTACTAGAAAAATTGGGCACTTGATTGCCGCAGATGTACATGTGCAAGTTGATCCTTTTTTAAGTGTTAGTGAAGGTCATATTATTAGCGTTAGCGTTGAACGAGTTGCTAAAGAGTGTCTAGAGAATTTACATGATGTAACTGTACATATTGATCCTGAAGATGATGAAACCGCAGCACCATGTGAACACCTGCCGGAGCGCGCACAAGCGCTGGGAATTTTAACAAAGGCCTTATACACCAATCAATGTGACGGGGAAATTGATAGAATCCAACTACATTATTTAGATGGCAAGATTCATGTTGATTTCTTTTTGCCGTTATCCTGTCTAGCAACAAACAAGAGTGACGATGAAATCTTAAAAAAACTTCATGATACCGTTAAAGATCTTAAAATTTTTGGAAAGATTAGAGTTTACTTTGGTAAAAATTAAAGACAGTTGTATGCGTGACAAATAGCACCTGCTAATGCATCTGCCGCATCTTCTTGTGGTGCCTTATTAAGTTTTAATAACTCACACACCATATAAGACACCTGATCTTTAGAAGCATGCCCTTTACCCACTAATGCTTTTTTAATTTGATTTGGACTATATTCCACCATCGCAATGCCATTCATGCCAGCTGCTGAAATTATTGCACCACGGGCATGGCCAAGTTTAATTGCAGCATCTGGATTGGGTCGATCAGGCCTCATAAAAGCTCGCTCAATCACCACAACATCTGGTTGATACCGTTTTATGACTTGATCAATCTCCAAAAATATAGTGGTAATACGATCGGTCAACTCCCCCTTGGTACGAATACAACCACTAGATAAATAGGTAAATTTGAGTTTTTGTGCTTCAATTAAACCAAAGCCTGCCACTCTTGAGCCGGGATCAACCCCCAATATTTTCATAAAAATATTTTATCAGTTGAATAGCTTTGCTTAATATATATCAGGATTATATGATATACTTTTATTTTTTCAAATTACAAAGGTAAGAAAATGGCAGTATTAGAGTTAAATAAAGATAATTTTGATGAAACAATTAAGAATAATGATATTGTTATTCTAGATTTCTGGGCACCATGGTGTGGCCCATGTAAACAGTTTGCACCTACTTATGAGGCGATGAGTGAAAAGATCGACGGCGTAACTTTTGCAAAGGTTAACACTGAAGATGAACAAGAGTTGGCAGGTAATTTTCAAATTCGCTCTATCCCGACCTTAATGATTTTTAGAGAAAACATTGCGATCTTTTCTCAACCAGGTGCTATGGGAGAATCAGACCTTGAAGCTGTACTCAATAAAGCCAAAGAACTAGATATGGAAATGGTTCGTAAAGAAATAGCCGAACAAGAAAGTAAGTCTTAAATTAAAGTCAAATAAAGCTTTTCACTAAACCCAACGCTTACATCGTTCTCTGTCACTAAGACAGGGCGTTTTATAAGTGTTGGGTTTTTTAACGTCAGCTCTAAATTAATGTTTTTCTTTTCAGTGTCAGTAAAATTACGATACGTAGTTGAACGTTTGTTAATTAGTTTGTCCCAACCTATAACATCTACAAAACCCTGTAAAGTGTTCTCATCAATTGGGTTTTGACGAAAGTCAATAAATTCAAAGTCTACGTCTTGTGCTTGCAAAAACTTCTGTGCTTTCTTAATAGTGTCACAGTTTTTAATACCGTACATTTTAATCATTGTATTCATGCCTAAAAATTATAAAATTCTAATATTTCTTTATGATCAGAGTCTACGATAATACGGAGACCTTTATTAGGGTAATACCAATTCTCTACACCTGACTCAGGTTTTTCAACACGTGCTGGTTTATTAAACAAACCTAACAATGTATCAGTAGATAAGTCAGCACTTGGAATAAAAGTTAGTGCACTAATCATCAGGTTGAACATTGAAGATTCACCTGCTTGATTAAAAATGGTTTTTTTATTACCAGTTGGCATGATTTCAGTTTTTTTAATATTGTCCTTTAAATAATAGAATTGTTGATCATTCAGTTTTAAGTTAAGAATAACCCTTGCCGAAATACCGCCAACTTTGGTGTTTGAGAAATACACCTCTAATGTTTGTTTTCTATCTTTATCCTCAAACAAAGAAGCTTCAACTTCACTACCAAATAAGCGTATTGAATCAATCAATGTGCTCTCACCCATAGTTAGGTTGAAAACAACAGTTCTACCTTGATCGTCAACATAACTTTGCCAAGGCATAGATTGATTATCAGGAATTTCAACATCACGTGTACTCAGGTAAAACACGCCGTAAATAAAAAAAGCAAGCAATAAAATAATAAAAACTATTCTGCTTTCTTTCATCGATCGAATGGAGCTTTTTTGGCTTTGGATCTTAGCCAGTTGAGTGCCTTAAAGGTTGGATCGTGGTTAATGAGCTTAAGCTCTAACTTACGCTTTCCTGGAAACTCCATTAAAAATAAACCTAGCAATATAGATATCACGCCCTGACCTGGTGTAACCAGCATAATAATGCCGGCAATGATAAGCACAAAACCGATAAGCGTTCTAATAATGACAACCATTAGATGGCCAAAATGTTTGATTTTAAATTTTCTTTGATTGGTGCAAACAAAATAATCTTGAGGAATTTTTCCTAATAAAAATGGTGTTAATAAAAGGCTAACAATAAAAACAATTAAAGAAACAACGCCCACCCAAATAAAATAACCCTGGTAATCCTCTGTAGCCTGAATAAAAAAATCTAGCATTCTAAAAGAAAAGTTACAGGACCATCATTGGTAAGTGAGACTTGCATATCTGCACCAAAAATTCCTGTGGCCACTGTACTGTGTGCTTTTTGCATCTTATGTACAAAATAGTTATAAAGTTCTTCAGCTTCCTTGGGTGGCTTGGCGGTAGAAAACCCTGGGCGCGTGCCTGATTTGGTATCAGCTGCTAGTGTGAATTGCGAAACAAGTAGTACTCCGCCATTTTTATCAGTAACGGATAAGTTCATTTTGTCGTCGTCATCGTAAAATATACGATAAGATAGTAAACGTTTAATCATTTTATCGGCTTCGGTGAGTTCGTCGTATTTTTCAATACCGATAAATACTAACAAGCCCTGGTCAATCTGTCCAGTTATTTGGCCATCTACCTCAACTTGCGCCCTAGCAACACGTTGAATTAATGCTTTCATAGATAAAAAGCTATTATGAGCTGAGATGTGACACGTCTGCCACAGAAAGAAATAAAGACCGAATCCAGTTGAGTAATGTTAAACGCGCATGTTTTAATGAAGCATCATCGGCATTAACCATTACCTGATCAAAAAAATCGTCAATAGTGTCTTTAAGGCTAAGCAGTTCATTCATTGATTGCGTGTAATCACTGCTACCATCAAGCCTATTAGCAACAGACTGTGTCGCTTCAAATAATGCCCTTTCTGCTGATTCTACCAATACGCCGGGGTTAACTTCAATGCCTAAATCTTGATGATCTTTAAGCATGTTGGCAATACGCTTATTAGCCTCAATCAAACTCTCTGATGCGCTATCGTTAGTGAATTCGTTAAGCGCACCAACCCTTAAATGAAAATCATAAGGCGACTCTGGGCGCACTGCTAATACTGCTTCAAATGCTTTGCCACTAACCTTTTTCTCTTTGTAATAAGCACGTAATCGATCCATCATAAATTGATAAATAGCATCTGAGCTTGATCTGTCTACTTCTGGAGCGTGCAGCTCAAGTGATTGCTTAATCAGCGCCTTAAGGTCAAGCTGAAGTTTAGCCTCCACCATGATCCTTAGTAAACCTAACGCCATTCTTCTAAGAGCATACGGATCTTTTGAACCTGTCGGCCCTTGGCCGATGCCATAGATACCAGTAATAGTGTCAAGTTTGTCGGCAATTGCCACGACCAAACCTTCGTTGGTGCTCGGCAAAGTGTCGCCGGCAAACCTTGGATGGTAGTGTTCACTAATAGCAGTTGCCACGGCGGCATCTTCACCGTCATTGTGCGCATAATAGCCACCCATCACCCCTTGAAGATCGGCAAACTCACCAACCATGTCAGTCACCAAATCAGTTTTGGCTAGTAAACCTGCACGAGCACTATGGTTTGCATTAGCGCCAATTACATCAGCAATATAAGCTGATAATGATTCAATACGTTTGGCTTTGTCACCCATAGAGCCTAAAGACTTCATAAATAATACACTGTCTAATTTAGGCAGGCGTGAAGTCAGAGAATTAGCCTTATCCTGCTCCCAGAAAAATTCTGAGTCAGTAAGGCGTGGTCTGATAACGCGCTCGTTACCATCGATGATGACTGACAAATCGCTAGATTCAATATTAGCAACTGAGATGAAAGCGGGCAATAATTTACCATCGTTGTCTACCATGTGAAAATACTTTTGGTGTGATTTCATGGCTGAGATAAGCGCTTCTTCTGGCACATCTAAAAATCTTGCATCGAAGCCGCCCGAAAATGCTCTTGGATATTCAACCAAAGCACAAACCTCATCGAGTAAGGATTCATCAATCACTGCATTTGATTTGCAATCAAGCGCAACTTGCATCACTTGCTCACGGATCATTTCTTTACGTGCATCAAAGTCAACTTCGATTTTCGCTTTATTCAATAGGGTTTGTCGATAATCGCCTGCATTATCAATGCTAAATGTTTGCTCACCAGTAAAGCGTAGACCTCGCGTGGCGTTACCACTACTTAAACCCATTACTGTTGCCTCTACCACGTCACCGCCTAGCATCATAATTAACCAGTGAGTTGGGCGTACAAAGTTAAAGTCTAGATCACCCCAGCGCATAGCACGGGTAATCGGTATTTTTTTAATTGCTGTATCAACAATATCTTGTAATAAATCTTGTGTTTTTAAGCCTTTTTGCTCTTTGATAAAAAAGTAATAATCTGCCTTGCCAAAAGCTTTTTTCTCTAGGTCGGCTCCACTAACACCACATGATTTTGCAAAACCCTCTACTGCCTGTTCAGGTGCATTAACTGACGGGCCTTTACGCTCAATGATTTGATCTTCTTGTTGCAATTGAAGATCACGCACCAATACAGCTAAACGCCTTGGTGTGGCAAAAGACTCAACCTTAGCATATGACAAATTAAGCTCAATCAATTGTGTAACCACATTGTTTGTCAGTGCGCTAGATAACTGCTTTAATAATTTAGGTGGCAATTCTTCTGTACCTAGCTCTAATAAAAAATCTTGTGTATTCATACGATTTGGAACCTTAATTTACCTTCATTTAAATCAACCAAAACTGAGCGTGCGTAGAGTTTGGTTGGGACGACATCAAACTTTTTGTATACACCAGCAATAGAAACCAATTGAGCATTAAAAGAATGGATAAAAATTGTAGCCTTTTCATCACCAGAAATACCAGCAAAAACTTTACCTTGGACTTCTTTGTAAGCAGAAACACTACCATACGACATCACTTCTGCATCTTGTTTGACTAAACCTAGCAGCACTAAGTCGCTATCCATTGCCACCACTTGAGCTGAGGAATATACCTTGCTAGCCACAATCTTAGGTGCTTGATAAACTTTATCTTGATGAGGATTGGGTGACTCATCGCTGGTAGCTTTTTTAGATTTTTTCGGCTTACTTGGTGTGAGCGATTTGCCAAACACTGCCAAGCCTGAAAATTTAGCAAAATCAATTAACTCTTGTTTGCGTGAACGAATGCCTACTGCAACCATGTCATTTTGGGTCAGAATTTCTATTAACACTGCTAATTCATTAGCCTGAAAATGTTTGTTTTCAATTTCAAGAATCACCGGCGCATGTTGAAATTGTTTTTTGTTATTGCTAGCCAAATCGGCAATTTCAGCAAGCAAGTCTTCGGTGTTGTTGGTTAGTACTCTTAGCGTATAAAGCGCCTCAGTCTGAGTTTTTACTTCTATTAAATTGGGCTTTTCCATTTTTTAGCCCTTCCAACCTTGTGTGCAATCTAAAAAATGCCAGACACGTTTCATACCAATATCACCACTAAGCATTAATTCTAATGGCGCCTTATGTTTAAATTTCTTAACCGGTCTTTTAAGCCAAATGGCGGCATACTCACTATTAGTCGGGTAAGTCGTTCCTAGCGATTCGTGAATGCCTAAAATCATTTCGCTACGGTTAATGGATGATTGGTCAAAATCAAAAGATTTATCGCCTCTTCTATACAAATATAAATGTCTAGCTTTGATTAATTCCGACAGACCAAGTAATGTAATTTGATCTTGATCGGCCAATTTCCACTGCTCCATCACTTGAGTCAACTTAAAGGTTAGCTTATTTTTTTGATCATCAGTAATGCTGTCAAGATCTATCATCAGTTCACCCTAAAATAAAACAATACTTCAGATTCAAAAACGCCTTTATCGGGCGCACTTGGCAATGGAGAAGCTTTATTCACTGCACGTTCAATTGAATCTCTAAATGATTTTAGTTTTGCCTTGTTACTTACCGAGCAAGACTGGACATTTACACTTTTCACATTACCTTGAGTATCTTGCATGATATGCACATCACAACCCCAGCTATCTTTTGCACCTTTATACCGCCAATGATCTTTCACTCTAGCAGCGATTTGATTGATGTAGCTAACTTTTAATGCCTCAATTTGACTTTGTCTAGCAACTTTTCTTTCTTGGTCAGCTTCATCTTGGATCTCATGCGTTAGCGCACGATTACTCTGTTCTTTTTTAAACTTTTTAGCTTCTAATTTTCTTTTGTTTACAATATCTTGTTTTTTCTTCTCGGCCAACTTGGCTTTTTCTTCTGCTAATTTTTTCTTCTTTAATGCTTCTTTTGCTTTTTTTTGTGCTGATTTTGCTTTTTTATCAGCTATTTTTTTCTTCTTTAACGCCTCTTTAACTTTCTTTTCAGCAACTCTGCGTTTTTTCTCAGCCACTGCTTTAGCTTTCTTTTCTTCCTTGGTTTTTGCTTTTAATTTCTTAAGACGCTGCTGTTCTTTGTAACGCTCATTTTCTATCTTTTTTTCTGCTCGTTGTAAATCCTTAAGACGCTGTTCTTTCTTTTTCTGAATATTAATTAAGCGTTGCTTTTCTTGTTTAATTTCACTTAAGTCAATCGTTACTGCTTTTGGGATTATCACATTACTCGTAGACGACTTAATTGATGATTTAGGAAATTCTAGATGTTGCTGTGTATTAGAAAGCACAAGACCAATCAAAATAACAGCATGAAGTGCAACTGCTACCCAAAATGCTATCGGATGTTTTTGTGCAATTTTGGGAAGCTTAATTCTTTTAAGAAAATCTGTATTCATATTATTTAGCATCTGGTGATTCAGTCACAATACCTACTTTATCAACACCATGCTTTTGTAAAAATGACATTAGCGACACCACTTTACCATAAGCTACATGTTGATCACCTCTAACAAAAACCTTCATCTCAGGATAAATATCCATACGAGCACGAACTCGACCTGCAATAATGCCTAAAGGCAATCTTTCACCTTTAGACACTTCAGCGCTTTCATCCTCTAACGAGTTAATAAAATATTTACCTGACTTGTCAATTGTGATAACTGTAGGTTGATGCTCGGTAAAGTCGACCATCTTTGCTTCAGCAGAAGGTAAATCTACTTCAATACCTTGCTCAATAATCGGCGTGGTCATCATGAAGATCACCAAGAGTACTAACATTACATCAATATAGGGGACAATATTGATTTGCGCATCAATATTTGGCCTAGCGCGCTTTGGTAACTCAATCATGCTAATTACTGTTGTCTTTGGAAGATAACAAACAATTCTTCAATGAAAGCAGTGTACTTATTACCAATTGACTCTACTTGAGAAACCAAACGGTTATAAGCAATGGTCGCTGGGATCGCAGCAAATAAGCCAAAGGCAGTCGCAATGAGCGCCTCAGCAATACCAGGTGCTACAATCGCAATCGTAGCTTGTTTAACAGATGCCAAGCCAATAAATGAATGCATTATTCCCCAAACTGTACCAAACAAACCGATATATGGGCTAGACGATGCAATCATTGCTAAAATACTTAACCCGCCATCTAGACGATCAATTTCATTATTTGCCGTGGTATTCATCGCGCGATAAGCTCGCTCAGAATTCATAATCAGTGCTTGATTAGAACTAGACTCAGAATGAACAAATTCGCCATAACCTGAGCCAAAAATATGCTCCATAGCTGAACGATTAGCGGCAATCGTTGGGATATTGCTATGCAGTTTTTCTAGATCTGTATCGGCAAGAAAATGGCGATGAAAATCAGTAATATCTTTCTTTGCATCTATTAAAGTTTTCTTTTTTGATAAGATCAATGTCCATGAATAAATACTCATCAATACTAGAACAAGCATAACCAGTTGCACCACAAAACCTGCCCCTGTAATCAAGTCAAAAATATTTAAACTGTTATCCATTTATTCGCTCCAAAATGATTGGCGGTATGCCACAAGGTTTAAAACTATCGGCATGCAAACATGCCACCGTTATTTGTGCATTAAATAATACCTTATTTTGTCCTTTAAGCATTATTTTCTGTGAAAAAATCAAACTAGCACGACCAACTTTTTTGATTGAAGTTTGCACGTTTAATAAATCATTAAATTTAGCTGGTGCATGATAATCCGCATTGACTGATCTAACGGCAAAAATAATATTACATGTTTCAATCAGATTATCTTGTTCAAAACCCAATCCTCGAAGGAATTCAGATCGCCCTCTTTCAATGAATTTTAAATAGTTGGCATAATAAACAACACCACCACTGTCTGTATCTTCATAATAAACTCGAACATCTAAATTACTCATTAAACAAATCTTTTTCTTTACGAGAATTTACAAGTCCAAGATGCGAATACGCAAGGTTGGTTGCACTACGACCACGTGGTGTACGCATGATAAACCCTTGTTGAATTAGATAAGGCTCTACCATGTCTTCAAGAGTCCCTCTCTCTTCTCCAATGGCAGTTGAAAGCGTGTCCAAACCCACTGGCCCGCCTGAGAACTTTTGAGTCATAATTGACAGGTAGTCTCGATCAAGTTGTTCTAAACCTTGCTCATCTACTTTTAACGTAATAAGTGCTTCATGTGCAATTTTTTGGTGAATTATGCCATTGGTCTTTACATCGGCAAAATCACGTACTCGACGCAATAAGCGATTGGCAATTCTTGGTGTGCCACGTGAGCGTTTGGCAATCTCGAGTGCGCCAGTCTCTTCAATTTGAATGCCTAGAATATCAGCTGAACGCTGTACAATTTTTTGCAAGTCATTAATTTCATAAAACTGTAAACGTTGCACAATGCCAAATCGATCACGTAGTGGTGAAGTTAACATGCCTGCACGCGTAGTGGCGCCAATTAGTGTAAAGGGTGGTAATTCTAGCTGCACAGAATGTGCAGCTACACCCTCACCTATCATGATATCAAGCTTAAAATCCTCTAAAGCGGGATAGAGGATCTCTTCAACAACAGGATTAAGGCGATGGATCTCATCAATGAATAAAATATCGTACGGTTCAAGTTTAGTTAAGATGGCAGCTAAGTCACCTGAGCGCTCTAATACCGGGCCTGAAGTTTGTTTAAGCCCTGCACCCATTTGGTTAGAAATCACATTGGCTAGTGTGGTTTTACCCAAACCAGGAGGGCCATAAATCAATGAATGATCTAAAGCATCTCCGCGTTTTTTAGCAGCTTCAATAAACAGTGACATTTGTGATTTAACATCGTCTTGACCAATATACTCATTGAGAGAATCTGGGCGTACGGACGTCATGACAATGTCTTCTTTACCTTGGTCTTTTCCGCTTACTAAAGAATCTTCTTCTATCATGATTGCTATTTATTTATTGCTTTGACATCTGTCAAAATTAACTTAATTTTAATAGGTTTTTTTAGATGATTAAGGCGAATCATCCTTGGATATCTAATATTGTTAATTTGCTGGTAACGTGTAATTTCAGCCAACCAATCACCTTGGATTATTTTTTTGTGTTTAAAAACAATCTTAGGAAATTCTAAGATTGGAAAATACCAGCCAACCTGATTTGTCATCCATTGATTAAAGTCAGTTGTAACAAGTTCTTCGTCTACCCACAAACCTTGAGAATTTGATTTAATAACAACTTCCCCCAGCCCTAATACAGCACTTATTGTTAACTGAAAATACTGATCTTTAAAAGTAATATCAAAACCAGAATTTTGTACTTGTTGATCAACAACGCCACCAATTCTACCTTTTGTTTGCCATACACTTGGAATTGTATCTAGGGTATTAACAGGAAGCGTAGCAGATTTATTCCATGTTATGCTACAACCACTCAACAATAACGCCAATAGCCAAATTCTAATCATGGTGCGTATTCTAACATTAGCTTGTATAATCAAGCGTTTGTTTAGTTTTATTTGTTAAATCTTAATTGGTTCTTATGCAACATATTGCAATTTTGAGTGTTAATCATCAACTCGCACCTGTTGAAGTTAGGGAAAAAGTTGCCTTTGCGCCTGGAAAACTAACTCTTGCACTGGAGCAGTTTAAAAATACTAAAGGTGTTGAGGCTTGCGCTATTCTTTCTACTTGTAATCGTGCTGAAATCTACGCCATTATTAATACAGATAACGCACAAGAAATACTTAGTAATTATCTCGCTAATACACATGAAATTAATCGTTCAGAACTTGACCCTTATTTAAGTTATTTTGAAGGCAATAATGCAGTTACACATATTTGTCATGTAGCCACTGGATTAGATTCTTTAGTTTTAGGCGAGCCTCAAATCTTAGGTCAACTCAAAGATGCTTATCATGCCGCCAAAGAAGCCAATACGCTCAATAAATTATTAGAAAAATTATTTCAACATGCTTTTTCAACTGCTAAAAAAGTTAGAACCGATACAGAAATTGGTTCATCTCCAGTTTCAGTTGCTTATTGCGCCGTTAAACTCAGTGAGAAAATTTTTGCCAATTTAGCAGAACAAACTGTAATGCTAATCGGTGCAGGTGAAATGATTGAGCTATGTGCGCAGCACCTGAGCCAAAAAGGCGTTAAAAATATGATTGTAGCTAATAGAACGGTTGAAAATGCCGAAAAAATTGCCTCACTTTACAACGCTAAATCAATCAGTCTTAAGCAGTTTTCAAATATTATTCATGAAGCAGATATTATTATCTCTTCTACTGCAGCCTCTGTACCTATTATTGGTAAAGGCTTGATTGAAACTGCACTCAAAGTACGTAAACATAAACCTATGTTTATGCTAGACATCGCCATCCCAAGAGATATTGAACCTGAAGTAGCACAACTAGATGATGTTTTTTTATACACAGTTGACGATCTTCAGCAAGTCGTTAGTGACAATATTGATAATCGACAAAGAGAAAAAACATTGGCCGAAGAAATCGTTGTTGGTCAAAACAAAAAATTTGACGATTGGTTAGAAACATTACCAAATGAGAAAATTGTACAATCATATCGTCAAAATGCTTATCAGATTAAAGAAACGGCAGTTGAAGCAGCGCTTAAAAAACTCAAAAATGGCGGCAATTCAGAAGCGATTATTAGCCAATTAGCTGACCAACTAACCAACAAGTTATTACATGCGCCTTTTAGCAATATCAAGCAAGCAAGCACAGAGCAACTCAAGCAATGTAAAAACTGCGTACCTAAAAATAAAATCAACAAATCATGAATACTTCTATCCTTACTAAGCTTGAACAATTGTCTATGCGTCTAGAAGAAGTGGGTGCTATGCTATCTGATCCTGAAGTTGCGTCAGATCAGAACAAGTTTCGTGAACTCTCTATTGAACACGCCCAATTAACCCCAGTTAATGAGCAATTTTCTCAATATTTAGCCACACAAGAAGACATTGAAGCTGCTGAAGCTATGTTGCTAGAAGATGATGATGAAATGCGCGCCATGGCTAAAGAAGAAATAAACGAAGGAAAAGACAAACTAGAACAACTTGACTTGGAACTTAAAAAAGCCTTACTACCAAAAGACCCGAATGACTCTCGCAATATTATTATTGAGATCAGAGCTGGGACAGGTGGTGATGAGGCGTCAATTTTTTCAGGTGATTTATTTAGAATGTATTCTCGCTATGTTGAAAAGCAAAAATGGAAAATAGAAGTTATGAGTTCTAATATTGGTGATCATGGTGGTTTTAAAGAAGTCATTGCTAAAATTAGCGGTGAAAATGTCTATTCAAAACTCAAGTTTGAATCTGGCGCACACCGTGTGCAACGCGTACCAGAAACAGAATCTCAAGGAAGAGTACATACCTCAGCTTGTACTGTAGCGATTATGCCTGAAGTCAAAAATATTGAGGAAATTGATATTAATATGGGTGATGTTAGGGTTGATACTTTTAGAGCTAGTGGCGCTGGCGGTCAACATGTTAATAAAACCGACTCTGCTGTACGTGTTACCCATATTCCAACAGGTACTGTGGTTGAATGTCAAGATGGACGCTCACAACACAAAAATAAAGCACAGGCAATGTCTGTTTTAGCCTCTAGAATTCTCGATGCACAACAGCAAGTACAGCAAAATGAACAAGCGTCAGCTCGTAAAGAGTTGGTTGGTAGTGGCGATCGCTCACAACGCATCCGCACCTATAACTACCCGCAAGGACGTATTACCGACCATCGCATTAATTTAACACTGTACAAATTAGCTGAGGTAATGGAGGGTGATTTAGAATCAATAATTGAGCCTTTAATTGTTGAACAGCAAACCAACCAACTCACAGAATTGAACGATACTCTAGCTTAAATTTTTAGGCGTTACTAACTGAGAAAATACAAATAAAATACCGAGTGAAATCACAATCGCCGGCCCTGTCGCCACATCATAATACATTGATCCAGTGAGACCAGCAATAACCGCCGACATTGAAATAAAAATTGACTGAAATACCATTTGACTAGGCGAACGTGCAAATACTCTGGCAATCGCAGGCGGAATAATCAGCAACGAAGTGATCAGCAATACGCCCACAATTTGCACTGAAACCGAAACTGCCAATGCTATCATTAGCATGAATAATAGTTGATAAAACATATGCTTAAGGCCCTCTGCTTTAGCCAGCTCTTCATTCAAGGTTAACAACAACAGGCGCTGCCAAAAAATTGTCAGTAAAATAACAATAACCACCAACACTGAATACACCCAAACAATATCTTGGTTAGTAATAGACAGGATATCACCAAATAAAAGTGAAAAATAATCAGTATTAGCGCCACCTACTAGCGCTAAAACCACAATACCTAGTGAAAGTGCAATATGTGAAAAGATGCCCAATATCGCATCATTAGACAAGAATTGTCGCTCTTGTAAATTAACAATCAATAGGGCAAAAATCGCACCGACAACAATCAAACCAAAATGAATACCTAGCCCACTGGCCAAGCCTAGTGACACACCAAGTAATGCGCTATGTGAAATTGATTCAGAAAAATAACTCATACGCTTCCAAATCACAAAACAACCAAGTGAGCCTGCAATAATAGAGATACCCACGGCTGCTAAGACCGCTCTAAAAATAAAATCTTCCATTTAAACTAAAATAAACTCACTGACAATCTTTACAAAGACCATACAAATATAAACAATGGTCAGTTAATTGATAACCATATTTCTCTGCTACATCATGCTGATGTTGCTCAATTACACCATCTTGAAATTCATCAATCTTTCCACATTTAACACATACCAAATGATCGTGATGATCAACATTAGAAAGCTCAAATACGCTTTGGCCATTATCAAAGTTAAGCTTGTTGACCATGCCTGACTCTTCAAACTGAGTTAATACGCGATAAATTGTGGCCACACCAACTTCTTCGCCTTGCATAATTAAAGCACGATAAATATCTTCAGCACTCATGTGGTGCTCTTCACTGGTTTCTAGAATTTCTAAAATTTTAAGTCGTGGCAGCGTGACTTTAAGGCCTGCACTTTTTAAATCTTGAGCATCCATATTTAATTTCCTTGATGTAAAATCAACTAATAATCGTTAATCATTTTAAATCAAAAAACTAGCTGATGAATAAATTAACTTTGATTGTGCTTTCATTGCCATTCTTATTTTCGTGCTCACCTTCTATGCTGAAAATGCCTGAGTTGCCTGAGTTGCCTAAGTTGCCCAATATATCAAAAATTGTACCGGACATTTCACTGCCAACACTTTTTAAAGCAGATATCAACCAAGGCTCAGTATTAGATCGGTTTAGCGTTAATCAGCTTAAAACAGGTATGTCAAAAGTTGAGGTACAGAATCTAATTGGCTCTCCTAGTGTAACCGATCCATTTCATAACAACCAATGGGACTACATTAATCATTCAACTTTATATGAGAAAGATAATATTAATTACCGCTTAACATTAATATTTGAAAAAAATATACTTAAAGTTATTAATACTTCAAAATTAACATCACTACCTCCACTAACAGAAGCAGAAAAAAAACTAGAAAAAAAACGCCTAGCTAAAGAAAAAGTTATTGCAGATCAAATTGCCAAAGCCGAGTCACTGGCCAATGCCAAGAAAAAAGCTAAAGCATTGGCTGAGAAAAAAGCCGCCGCTAAAGCTAAGGAAATTTCTGATAAAAAAGCAAAAGATAAAGCTAAAGCACTTGCTAAAAAGCGTGCTAACGAAGCAAAAGCCGCCGCTAAAGCTAAGGAAATTTCTGATAAAAAAGCAGCAGATAAAGCCAAGGCATTAGCCAAAAAACAAGCAGGTGAAGAAAAAGAAAAAGCCCGAAAAGCAAACTTGAAAGAAGGCTATGAAGCCTACAAGAAAGCTGAAGAAAAGGCAAAATCTTTAAATGGTCCCGATACGCCTTGGTATCGATTCTGGTAAAAAACTTATATTATCAGTTCAACAATCTGCTTTTTTTTAAGCTGTTCAAAATACCAACCAAAAGACTATAGAGCCTACTCATACAAATCTTAGGTTGTTCATATCGACCTCCTTGAGGTAAAATCGCGAAACATTAAAGTCTAAAACAACAATTATGAAGAAAATATTTTTGATTACGTTAGCATTACCATTCTTGTCTGCATGCACACCCTCCATGTTTAAAATGCCTGAATTAACCGTGCTAACTGGCGTTAGCGAATCTAAGTCATCTGACAACAAGGAATCAGAACCATTTAATTTCGCTGATTTGTTTTCAGAATTGCCTAACTTTTCTGACTTATTGCCTGAAGCACCAGAATTGCCTGAGTTATCTACTCTTTCTGACTTGTTGCCTGAAGCACCAGAATTGCCTGAGTTATCTACTCTTTCTGACTTGTTGCCTGAAGCACCAGAATTGCCTAACTTTTTCAATCTATTTTCTGAAGCACAAGCAACCTCACCTATAACAAATACTAATAAATCACAAGAAACAGCAGTTATAGAAACAAAGGTTATTGCCAAAGTTAATGACAATAAACCTATAGAGATTACTAAAGCTAAAACATTAAAAGATGAGCGTATTGCCAAAATAAAAGCTTTACAAGAGAGACGTATTGCTGAAGCAAAGATTTTACAGAAAGAACGTATTATTAAAGCAAAGGCAATTAATTCTACAAAAACAAGTAAAGAAATAGCAAAAACCAAAGAAGTGAAAATCACCACTAAATTGGAAACAAATACAGAAAACAACATTATAAAAACCAAAGTAAAAGCGATTGCTAAAATTACTAAAGAAAAAGCAGCTGAAGAAGTCAAAGTAAAAGCGATTGCTAGAGCCAAGGCAGCTGAAGATGCTAAAGTAGAAGCGATTGTTAAAGCTAAGGCAGCTGAAGACGCTAAAGTAGCAGCGATTACTAGAGCCAAGGCAGCTGAAGACGCTAAAGTAGCAGCAATTATTAAGACCAACGAGCTAAAAAAAATACTTATTGCCGAAGCAAACACAGTGTTTGAATCATCTAGAATTCGGAATATGCTCAGGGAAACGGAGACATCTAAAAAATACAATATTAAACAGGTTATCGCTGATAAAAAAATAGCTGAAAAAATTCAATATAAAGCGATTTCTGAAGCCAGGATAGCTAAAGATGCTAAAGTCAAGGCGATTGCTAAGGCTAAGGCAGCTGAAGATGCTAAGATCAAGGCGATTGTTAAAGCTAAGGCAGCTGAAAAAGCTAAGCTAAAGGCGATTGCCGAAGTTCACATAATAGAAAGAGAGCGCATTGCTATAGAAAAAGCTAAAGCGCTAGCCACTAAGAAAGCTGCTGAAGAATCAGCCAAAAAAGCTGCGGCAGATGCTAAAGCGCTAGCCACTAAGAAAACTGCTGAAACTGTTTCTGGAAAAACGATAGAAGAGAAACGCATAGCCATGGCTAAGAAAGCTGCAGAAGCTAGAGAAAAAATCAAAGCTAGAATGTTAGAAAAGCAACGCATTATTGAAGAAAAAATTGAAGCCAGAAAGAAATATCTAAATGAAGGGTATAAAGCTTATGAAGCTCATGAAAAATACAAGAAATCCAAATAATAAATTTAATAAACACTATCTATTGTGTCTTCACTTAATGTTAGTAATCTAAGTTGTCAAAGAGGATATAACCAACTATTTAGCGGATTATCCTTTAAGGTCAATCCTGGCGATATCCTTCGTATTACTGGCACCAATGGCAGTGGAAAAACTTCACTATTAAAAATATTAGCTGGTCTTAGTGCACCCGAAGAAGGTGAAATTAAACTTGAAGCACACCCAGTAAAATCGGATGAATACCAACGTGAAGTTTTTTACCTGGGTCATTTATCGGCCCTTAGCGCTGAACTTACCAGCATAGAAAACCTTAAATTTTTAACTGGATTAAATAAATCTATCGACCAACATTGGCTACTTGAAGCGCTAGAACAAGTCGGTTTAAAGGGTTATGAAGATGAATACTGTGCTAAGCTCTCAGCTGGCCAAAAACGTCGTGTTATTCTGGCTGGATTATCTGTATCAAATGCCAAAATATGGCTATTAGATGAACCTTTTACAGCACTCGATCCACAAGGTGTTAAGATTGTAGAAGAACGTATTAGTAAGCACTGTGCACAAGGTGGGTTATGTTTATTTACCACACATCAGGATTCTGCTTTGCCCAATCAAAAGGTGTTGGCGTTATGAATATCTACCTACAAACACTCAAGCGCGATCTACGTGTGGCAATTCGCAATCCTTCAAGTGTACTTAACCCACTGTTATTTTTTATAATTTCAGTGTCTTTGTTTCCATTGGCAATCAGCCCAGAAGCATCAACACTCTCGCAAATAGCTGCGGGTATTATTTGGGTGGCAAGCATGCTAGCAGTACTGTTATCTTTAAATGCTTTGTTTCATCATGATTTTGAAAATGGTGTCTTAGAACAAATGGTGGTCTCTCACCATTCACTACCTCTGCTTATTTTGTCTAAAATTACCGCGCATTGGCTCTTAACTGGTATTCCGATTATCTTACTGTCTCCCCTATTGGGATTATTCCTATTTTTAGATAGTGAAAGTGTTAAAGTATTAATGCTAACCCTATTACTAGCCACACCGAGTTTAAGCTTAATTGGCGCTATTGGCGCCTCATTAATTGTTGGGGTTAAAAATTCAGGCATGTTGTTGTCATTATTAATACTGCCTTTGTATATTCCAATTCTGATTTTTGCCTCAAGTGCAGTTTCTCAGGCGCAATTTAGCTTGGATATTTCTGGCCAGTTATATTTCTTAGCCACTATTTTAGTGTTTAGTATTATGACCACCCCTTTTGTCAGTGCACTTGCATTAAAAATAAGTTTAGAATGAACTTTACTTTGTAAAATTCTTCGTTATAATTCCATCAACACGCTGATTTGTCCCGATTGCTAGCGTTACTACCTAGAGTAGTTAAATCAAGCTAAAGCAGGTGTTTTTCTTAACTTAAAAACCCTTCTTAAAAAAGGGTTTTTAACGTTCATAAGGAGAACAAAAATGATATTTACTTCCGAATCTGTTTCTGCCGGCCACCCAGATAAAGTTTGTGACCAAGTTTCTGATGCTATTTTAGATGCGGCATTAACCCAAGATAAAAACTCACGCGTTGCGGTTGAAACCCTAGTTAAAGATAATCATGTCGTGCTTGCTGGTGAGATAACCACTGGCGCTACCATTGATTACAATCAAATCGTACGTGACACCATTATTGGTATTGGCTATGATAAAGAAGAATATGGCTTTAACGGTCATACCTGTGATATTACTAATTTATTAGGCGAGCAATCACAAGATATTGCCATGGGTGTTGATGAATCTTCTAGTCATGAACAAGGTGCAGGTGATCAAGGCTTAATGTTTGGTTATGCTTGTAATGCCACTGATGTACTAATGCCAGCACCCGTTCTGTATGCGCACCGCTTAGTTGCAAAACAAGCAGAACTCATGAAAAATGGCGCCCTACCATGGTTACGTCCCGATGCAAAATCACAAGTTTCGTGTATTTATGATGGACATAAAATTGTCGGTATTGATGCAGTGGTACTTTCTACCCAGCACGATGAAGGCATCTCATTAGACGATTTACGCGAAGCTATTTTAGAAGAAGTAATTAAGCCAGTTTTGCCTAGCGAATGGCTAACCGATTCTACCAAATTCCACATCAATCCAACTGGTCACTTTGTGATTGGTGGCCCAGTGGGTGATGCCGGCCTGACTGGTCGTAAGATTATTGTTGATACTTATGGCGGCATGGCGCGTCATGGTGGTGGCGCATTCTCAGGCAAAGACCCATCAAAAGTAGATCGCTCTGCTGCGTATGCCACACGCTACGTGGCTAAAAATATCGTTGCTGCTGGGTTAGCTGACAAATGTGAAATTCAAGTATCTTATGCGATTGGCGTAGCAGAACCTACTTCAATTAGTATTGAAACTTTTGGCACAGGTAAAGTATCAGACAAAGCAATCGAGGTATTGGTGGCTGAACATTTTGACCTACGCCCTAAAGGCTTGATTGCGATGCTAGATCTTAAGCGCCCTATCTATCAACAAACAGCCAGTTATGGTCACTTTGGTCGTACTGAAGATGCCATTAGTTGGGAAAAAACTGACCGCGCACACTTACTAAAATAATCGTTTAAAGGTATAATTACCTTTTCGCCAAGGAGCGCTGCATTGGGAATTCCCATCAGGCTTGGCAATCAAAACGGCGCTCATTTTTATTATGCTTTAGGAGATAAAAATGAGCAATCCCACACTAAACAATAACGACTACAAGGTTGCCGATATGGCATTGGCTGATTACGGCCGTAAAGAAGTCGAACTCGCTGAAGCAGAGATGCCAGCACTCATGGCATTACGTACACGATACGCAAAAGATCAACCACTCGCTGGTGCTAAAATTTTAGGCTGTATTCACATGACCATTCAAACTGCAGTTTTAATGGAAACTTTAGTCGACCTAGGCGCCGAAGTGCGTTGGTCAAGTTGTAATATCTTCTCAACACAAGATCATGCTGCTGCCGCTATGGTTGCAGCAGATATTCCAACTTTTGCCTGGAAAGGCGAAACAGAGGAAGAATTCTTGTGGTGTATCGAACAAACGATTTTATCTGATGGCAAGCCTTGGGATGCCAACATGGTACTAGATGATGGTGGAGATCTAACCGAAATGCTACATGATAAATACCCAGAAATGCTAAACAACATTCACGGCATCAGTGAAGAAACGACTACTGGCGTGCACCGCTTACTTGAGATGATGCAAGAAGGCACACTTAAAGTACCTGCCATCAATGTTAATGACTCAGTCACCAAGTCAAAAAATGACAACAAGTATGGTTGTCGTCACTCATTAAATGATGCTATCAAGCGTGGTACGGATATGCTAATGTCAGGCAAAAAAGCACTCGTCATTGGCTATGGTGACGTAGGCAAAGGCTCTGCACAGTCACTACGTCAAGAAGGCATGATTGTTAAGATTTCTGAGATTGATCCAATCTGTGCTATGCAAGCTTGCATGGATGGCTTTGAAATTGTATCACCATATAATGACGGCATTAATACTGGCACAACAGCTGGCATTAATACTGCCATATTGGGAACAACTGATTTAATCGTTACCACTACCGGTAATATTAATGTCTGTGACAATGCGATGCTACAAACACTTAAGTCAGGCTCTGTGGTTTGCAACATTGGGCATTTTGACAATGAAATTGACACTCAATACATGCGTGATAACTGGCAATGGGATGAAGTTAAGCCACAAGTTCATCGTGTGTTTAGAAGTGACGACAAAAATGACTACTTGATCTTGTTGTCTGAAGGTCGTCTAGTTAACTTGGGTAACGCAACCGGTCACCCTTCTCGTATTATGGACGGCTCATTTGCTAACCAGGTGCTGGCACAAATGCATTTATTTGATGCAAAATTTGCTGACAATGGAGGTGATATTTACGTTGAAGTATTACCAAAGAAGCTCGATGAAGAAGTTGCGGCTGGCATGGTTGGTGGCTTTGGTGGTGTACTAACACAAATGACAGACACTCAGGCTAATTACATCAATGTACCTAAGGAAGGCCCCTTCAAGCCGGAGTCTTATAAGTACTAATTAAAATACAAAAATGGTGTCTATTATGCTCTTCTTAAATAAATCATACATAGACTATTGATGCGGTAAAATTTTTGTTATTTTTGATAAATCTCATATGTCAATTTCAGACTTAGATGCAACAGCATCGTTTCAAAACCTAATCTTAAAATTACAGTCGTTTTGGGCATCTAAAGGCTGTACGTTATTACAGCCCTTTGACATGGAAATGGGTGCAGGTACTTTTCACCCTGCAACTTTCTTACGTGCTATTGGCCCTGAACCATGGAAGGCGGCCTATGTTCAGCCTTCACGCCGTCCGACTGATGGTCGCTATGGTGAAAACCCAAACCGTCTTGGGCACTATTATCAATTTCAAGTTTTACTCAAGCCTTCCCCTAAAGACATTCAAGATCTTTATTTAGAGTCGCTTGCTGAAATTGGAATTGATTTAGCGATGCACGATGTGCGTTTTGTTGAGGATAACTGGGAATCACCAACACTAGGCGCTTGGGGATTAGGCTGGGAAATATGGCTAAATGGCATGGAAGTCTCTCAATTCACGTATTTTCAGCAAATCGGTGGCTTAGCATGTAAACCAGTTTCAGGTGAGTTGACTTATGGACTTGAGCGCTTAGCAATGTATCTTCAGGGTGTTGATAGCGTGTTTGATTTAGTTTGGGTTGAAGGTGTGAGTTACGGCGATGTGTTTCATCAGAATGAGGTGGAGCAATCAAAATATAACTTTGAAATTGCTGATACTGATGTACTCTTTAGGCAGTTTGACGAAGCTGAAGCCATGAATGAAAAACTGATTGAAGAGTCACTACCCTACCCAGCCTATGAACAAGTCATGAAGGCTTCACACTTTTTTAACTTACTCGATGCACGTCATGCCATCAGTGTCACCGACCGAGCGCGTTTTATTCGCCGCGTACGCGCCATGAGTCAAAAGGTTGCTCAAGCTTATTACGATTCTCGTAAAACCTTAGGTTTTCCAATGATGGAGAAACAATAAAGTTGAATGCAACTCTTTTCTAAACTTTATCAAAAAGCACTAGATTGGGCAAAAAGCAAATATGCTGTTTATTGGTTGTCTGTTGTTAGTTTTTTAGAATCTTCAATATTGCCTTATCCTCCACCAGATGTGATTTTGGCGCCAATGTCACTCAAACAACCTAATAAAGCTTATCGTTACGCATTAATTTGCACTACTGCTTCGGTGTTAGGTGGTTTAGCCGGTTATTTTTTAGGTGAAATATTATTAGATTTTTTACTTGAATATGGTCTAATTAAATCATCTATGGTTGATACCGCTAAAGTGTGGTTTGATCGATACGATATTTGGTTTGTTGGCTTGGCAGCTTTTAGTCCAATACCTTACAAACTAGCCACCATTACTGCTGGCACTATGAATATGGCGTTATTGCCTTTTATCTTAATCTCTTTATTGGCACGGGGTGCGCGCTATTACTTAGTGGCCTTCTTAGTCAAAAAGTTTGGCAATCAGGCTGACACATGGCTTCATAAAAATGTGGATCGTTTGGGATATTTTTTGGTTGTTATTATAATTTTAGGAATTTGGTATGCTAATTAAAAACATTATTCTTGTGTTTATATCGATAACACTAAGTGGGTGTCTTTCTTTGTCGAATAAGTCACAAGTAGTTGTTATTGAAAAATCAACTAACCAACAAAATATAAACCAAACACGACTATCTAATAAACCAGTCGTTATTAAAAAAACCAAACAAATTAAGAAGAAACTCAGCAATAAAAGTTGGTCTATTCCAGTGCCAGGAAAAATTATAAAAACCTTCTCAAAGAGTCATACTGGTCTAACTTTCAACACTAAACCAGGTCAAAATGTGCGCGCCATTCGTGATGGTGTTGTGGTTTATAGTGGTGATAAGATGAAAAGTTACGGAAAAATGATTATCATCAAACATCCGCTAGGTTTTTATAGTACTTATACACAAAACCAAAATCTAAAAGTCAAGTATGGTGACAAGATAAAAAAAGGAGAAGTGATTGCCCTAACTGGTCATAATAATTTTTACTTTGAAATGAAAAAATTTGAAACACCAATTAATCCACTCAAATACATGAAATAACAGCTAAAATAAGGCACATGAACGAACTTTTACTAAATATTACACCTTATCAAACTACTGGCATTTTGTTTGCTTTAGCTTTGGTAGCGCACGGTGTTTTAGGCTTTATTCTAAGAATAGTTATTTCTCATGCTGACAAAACCAAAATCCAATGGGACGACCATTTAATCAAAGCTATTTCTGTACCGCTTAAAGCGCTTATTTGGTTTGGCTGGATTTATTTTTCTATTAATGCTTTCAAAGGGCAAATCGAAGTACTGACTAAAATAGTTGAATACATCGATATTGCACCAATATTTATCATCACTTGGGGCGTAGTTCGTATTGTTTCGGGCATGGAAGCTTACATGCTAGAACGTGACACTAATGTTGATCATGACTCAGTTAGGTTGTTTTCGCGTTTAATTAAAATTTTAATTGTTATTGCAATTGCACTTGGTATTGCGCAATATCTAGGCTTCTCTATTTCTAGCCTGCTCACCTTTGGTGGTGTTGGCGGCATTGTTATGGGTTTTGCTGCTAAAGATATGCTCAGCAATATCTTTGGTGGGCTAATGATACAGATGGATAAACCTTTCTCAACAGGTGATTGGATTCGCTCAAGCGAGTTTGAAGGCACGGTGGAAAAAATCGGCTGGCGCATGACACGTATTCGTACGTTTAGCAAAAACCCTGTTTATATCCCAAACTCTATTTTTGCCTCAATCCCAATTGAAACCCCATCACGCATGACCAATCGTCGCATTAAAGAAGTAATTGGTATACGTTATGATGATATTGCACAAATACCGATAATTGTTGATGAAGTAGAGGCATTGTTACAAGCACACAAGGATATTGATCAATCTGAGTCTTTACGCGTGTACTTTAATTATTTTAATGCATCCTCTCTAGATATTAATGTATACGCATTCACTAAGACCACTAGCAAAGGTGAATACCAGCGTGTGAAACAACAGGTGCTGCTAGATGTTGCAGATATCATTGCTAAACACAAGGCTGAAATTGCCTACCCAACACAAACCTTACACATTCAAAAATAATGCCTTTATCTAAACTACATATTCGCACTTTCGGGTGTCAAATGAACGAGTACGACTCTAACAAAATGAGCGACGTACTCAAACACTCACACGGCTTAGAGTTAACTGACGATGCGCTTGAAGCCGATGTACTCTTGCTCAATACTTGCTCTATTCGTGAAAAAGCCCAAGAAAAACTGTTTCACCAGCTTGGTCGTTGGCGCAAACTCAAAGAAAAAAATCCAAACATAGTAATTGGTGTCGGTGGTTGTGTGGCTTCACAAGAAGGTGAACTCATCTTAAAACGTGCACCTTACGTGGATATGATCTTTGGACCACAAACACTGCACAGGCTACCCAATATGCTCAGTGATGCGTTAGGCGATAAAGAAGTTAGTATTGATATCTCATTCCCCGAAATTGAAAAATTTGACCATCTTCCCGAACCAGAAACCAGTGGTGTCACTGCTTTTGTTTCTATTATGGAGGGTTGTTCTAAATATTGTACTTTTTGCGTGGTTCCGTATACCCGTGGTGAAGAGGTTTCACGCCCATTTAACGACGTTATTAAAGAAGTACAAATCCTAGCTGACCAGGGTGTGAGAGAGGTAAATTTACTCGGTCAAAATGTCAATGCTTACCAAGGTAAGATGGACGATGGGGAAGTCGCAGACTTGGCATTACTGATTAATATCGTTGCTCAAATTGATGGCATTGATCGAATTCGCTATACCACCTCACATCCAGTAGAATTTAGTGACAGCCTAATTCAAGCTTACGCTGAAGTGCCAGAGCTAGTTTCACACCTACACCTGCCAATTCAAAGCGGCTCTGACAAGGTTTTGACATTAATGAAACGTGGGCACACTGCACTTGAATACAAGTCAAAAATCAGACGTTTGCGTGAAATTCGTCCCGATATTTCTATCTCTAGTGACTTTATTATTGGTTTTCCTGGTGAAACTGATCAAGACTTTGATAACACGATGAAACTCATTAATGATATTACGTTCGACAAATCCTTTAGTTTTATCTATTCGGCCCGACCTGGCACCCCTGCGGCAAGCTACCCCGATGATGTAGACATGCAAGTTAAGAAAGATCGACTGAGCTTAGTACAAAAAACCATCGATGAGTCCACCGAAGTGATTTCAAAATCAATGATTGGCAGTGTGCAAAAAATCTTGGTTGAAAATAAAGCCAGAAAAGATGACAATCTATTTGGAAAAACTGAAAACATGCGCAACACTCACTTTAAAGGCGATGAGTCCTTAATTGGGAAAATTGTTAATGTGAAAATTATGGGTGCACGTGGTAATTCTTTAATGGGAGAAGTAGTCAATTAATTTAATAGTTTTTCACAATAAGCTTTATATCTTCTGCGATAACACTTGGTCGATGTGGTGTAGGGAATCCTGCAAAAATCTGCCCATCAGGTGATAACAAATATAACCAAGCAGTATGGTTAATCGAATAGTTTTCAATTCCTTCAGGTAGTTCCGCCCCATTGGGGATTATCACCGTGTTTCCATCTACTTCAATTGAGCGCTCATAATAAGTACCAAATGGCTTAATAAGCTTATCAATTTGACTTTGTTCACCAGAAACACCAACAAAATCTTTATCAAAATACTCTACATACGTTTTAAGTACTTTAGGCGTGTCTCTTTTAGGATCAAAAGTAATCGCGACAAATTCAGGTATAGATTCTAAGTCACTATTTTTCAATTTTGATTTTATAGATGCCATATCCATTAATGCTGTAGGGCATACATCTGGGCAATGAGTATAAATAAAAGATAATAATGTCCATTGATCTTGTAAACGGGCATTATTAAAAATTTCATTATTGTGATCAACTAACGAAAAATTATGCAGCTTCTTATCTGGCTTATGCAAGATATGAGAAGCTTTAAGTTGTTTTTTTAAATCACCATAGTTGCTATCTGTATTAAGAGAATAAACCGAAACACCCAGAATGGCGATAAAAATAACAACAATAGATAACGTTAACTTACTCATTAATGATGATGGCCATGATTTTTCATCATCATTTCGCCTTTTCTAACGACCGCATTAATCATTTGACTAGTACCATTATCAAAAGTCAGATTTATCTTAACAGTATCGCCTTCTATTGGAACAACATCCGGACTAATCAACATAATATGCCAACTACCTGGCTTTAAATTCAGACTTGATTTTGCTTTAATTGGCATAAATTCTTGTTGTGCCATTTTCATTAATCCATCGTTATTAATAGTTTTATGCAATTCAGTTTTCTTATATCTGGCAGCAGTGGCGGACAACAATTTCAAATCATTGTTGGTGTTATTGTGAATCTGCATAAAGGCACCTAACATTGGCGCATTTGGTGGTGCAGTCCTCACCCATGGATTCTTTACCTCAATTTGTGACGACTTGTGATGCGTCATAGAATGTTCGTGGTTCATTGCAGACACTGAACTGACACTCGCCACTAAAGAGAACAACAAGGCTTTATTTATAATACTAAATTTATCTTTTACAATCATCAGAATAGTTTTTTAATTTAATTGGATGAATATTATATCTAATTCACTAATTAAGGTAAATGATAAAATACTTCACATGAAACTATCATTAGACATTAACAATTTAGAACAACTTGCCAATATTTGTGGATCATTCGATAAACACCTAGATGTTATTGCGAAAAGCCTTGATGTTGAGATTAGCAACATAGGTGCAGACTTCAGCATTATCGGTGACAGCGCTTATCTTGCCGTACAAGTTTTAGAGGATTTGTTATCACTATCTGACAAACAGACTATTGATCTTCAAGATATAGAAATGTGCATTAAAGCACGCACACATGACAATTTACCAAGTCAAACAATTAATATTAAAACACGGCGAAAAATGGTGCACGTACGTAGTGCTAATCAACAGTATTATGTTAAAGCCATTACTGACAAAGACTGTATTTTTGGTATTGGCCCTGCAGGCACTGGCAAAACCTATCTTGCTGTTGCAAAGGCGGTTGAAGCATTGGAGCGCTCAGATGTACGTCGTATTGTATTAGTACGCCCTGCGGTTGAAGCTGGAGAAAAGCTTGGGTTTCTACCGGGAGATCTGACTGAGAAGGTTGACCCCTACTTGCGTCCTATTTACGATGCCTTATACGAGATGCTAGGTTTCGACAAAGTTACCAAACTATTAGATAAAAATGTTATTGAAGTTGCACCTTTGGCCTTTATGCGTGGTCGAACGCTTAACGAATCTTTTATTATTTTAGATGAGGCTCAAAACACCACTATCGAACAAATGAAGATGTTTTTAACACGAATGGGTTTTGGCTCAAAAATGGTGATTACTGGTGACATTACCCAGATTGACTTAGCACGATCAAATCAATCTGGCCTGATACATGCGATGAAAGTGCTAACCAATGAAGATCAGATCTTATTTTGCCATTTTGAATCAAAAGACGTTGTTCGACACAAATTAGTACAGCGCATTGTATTAGCCTACGAACAATTTAATGACTAACCAAAAAAATAAAATTATTGTTGGGCTTTCAGGTGGTGTTGACTCCTCTGTTGCGACTTTATTGCTTTTAGAGCAAGGCTATGATGTCGAAGCCTTGTTTATGAAAAACTGGGAAGAAGACGATACTGACGGGGTTTGCACCGCAGAACAAGACCTATCTGATGCACAAAAAGTAGCTAATAAGCTCGGTGTCAAACTCCATACTATTAATTTTTCAGCCGATTATTGGAATGAGGTTTTTGATCACTTTTTACAAGAGCATAAAAAAGGTCGTACACCAAATCCTGATGTTTTGTGCAATCAAAAAATCAAGTTCAAGGTGTTTCTTGAGCACGCGCTATCTTTGGGTGCGGATAAAATTGCCACGGGCCATTATGCTCGTATTGATAAAGATGAAAATGGTTATCATTTAAAAACTGGATTAGACGACAATAAAGACCAAAGTTATTTCTTACATCTACTCAATCAACATCAGCTCTCGAAAAGCCTGTTTCCACTTGGAGGGATTAGTAAAACTAAAGTAAGAGAAATTGCGACAGAAAATGGCTTTGTTACCGCAGATAAAAAAGACTCAACCGGCATTTGTTTTATTGGTGAGCGTAATTTTTCTGAGTTTTTACAAACTTACTTGCCTAAGCAGCAAGGCAATATTGTTGATCAAGATGGTCAGTTTATCAAACATCACGAAGGATTAGCTTTCTACACCATAGGTCAGCGCAAAGGTCTAGAAATTGGTGGTGGATTTGGCGCCTCAGGTGAGCCTTGGTTTGTTGCTGATAAGCGCATTGATAGTAATGAATTAGTCGTTGTACAAGGCGACCATTCACTACTGTATCACCAATCTTTAACTGCATCAAATCCACACTGGATTACTAATCCCCCAACATTACCATTGAAATGCACAGCTAAAATACGGTATCGTCAACACTCACAAACTTGTACGATTGAACAAAGGAAAAATAATCAGTTAAAGGTTATTTTTAACCAACCTCAGCGCGCTATTACGCCAGGGCAATCAATCGTTTTTTATGATGATGATATCTGCCTAGGTGGCGGCATTATCGAAACTAGAGATTAAGTCTTAATGAATAAATTAAAACAACAAACACTGGCCCTTGCATCCTTACTACAAACCACGACTTTGGTTGACCAGCTCGCTTCAACTGGTACTTGTGACAGTCAAAGTAATGAAGCCAGCTTAAAAAGTCTTATAAGCAAAAGCACTAAGGTTGATGAGGTGTTTTCATCGCCAAAAGAACTCTCTATTGGTCTTAGCGCACTAACTAAAGCGTTTGGTAAACAAAGTAAATCTATGAAGAATGTGATGTTTTATTCTTTAGCGCTAATTAATCTTGAAAAAAAACTAATGAAAGATCAAAAACTTCTCTCTCAATTATCTGGAGAGATCAATCAGATCAAAAAACAGGAGTTCTTTGAAATCTCTCACTCTAATTCATTAGCACGCTTAGCTGAGCTTTATAAAACAACTTTAGGGGAGCTTAATCCAAGAATTATGGTTAGTGGTGAACAAATTTATTTGTCTAATCAACACACGGCAAATCACATTAGAGCACTACTACTAGCAGGTATTCGAGCGGTTTCTTTATGGAAGTCACAAGGCGGTCGAACTTGGCACTTGTTGCTAAATAAGAAAAAGACACTTAAATTAGTAAACACTATGGACTTTTAATGCTTAAGACTTTATAATTACGCGTTTTACTAATTTCAACTTTTTAAATACGATGGCTAATTCAGCAGGCTCTAAAAAACGCGCAAGACAAGCAGTTAAACGCAACAAACACAATTCACAAATTCGTGCTTCAGTTCGCACATTTATTAAGAAAGTAACTTACGCATTAGAGGCTGGCAACAAAGAAGAAGCCCAAGGTGGCTTTGGTGCTATGCAAAAAATGATTGACCAAGCAGTTAGCAAGGGTTTAATTAATAAAAATCAAGCAGCCAGAAAGAAATCTCGCCTTAACGCACAGATTAAAGCTCTATAAACTAAAACGTTTACATTGCTATAATAAAGCCCTCTTTTGAGGGCTTTTTTTATGCTTGTATGAAACAGATAAACAACGAAGACAAACAACTATTCAGATCAACGGTTAATGCCAATGCACCTGTTGACAAGGACGGCGCTAACCGACCGACCAATGCTATAAAAAAGCCAGCATTTACTTCGTATAGCTATATTGTTGACGCAAACCTTGAAGGCTCAGAAATTGTTAACTATTCAAAGAGTGGTGTTTCAACCAAAGTCATCAAAAAAATGAAACAAGGCAATATCGATACGATGTCTACCCTAGACTTACACGGTCAGACAGTTGTTGAAGCCTGTGAGTCGTTATCGGCCTTTATGTATCACCACCAATTCGAGCCTTTTATTCAAATCATTCACGGCAAGGGTTATCACTCTGAAAATGGCATGAGTATTTTAAAAACTCAGGTGGTGAGTTTTCTGAAACAACACCCTCAAGTATTAGCCTTTAATTCTTGTCCTGATAAAGATGGTGGCACGGGTGCCGTATTTGTACTTTTAAAACAATAAAATGTTTAATATTGATGAAATCTACACAGTCTCTGATTTTTTATCGCTGTGTAATAAAACCATTGAAAACAATATTCCTACTTGCTGGCTACAAGGTGAGATCTCTAATTTATCTCGCCCAGCCTCTGGGCATTGGTATTTCTCACTCAAGGATAGTCGTGGGCAAATTCGTTGTGCCCTATTTCGCCTTAACCAACGTAATATCAAATTCAACCCTGAAAATGGCTTAGAAGTATTAGTGCGTGCTGCACCAACCTTGTATGAGGCACGGGGTGATTTTCAGTTAATCATTCAGCATGTAGAACCGGTTGGTGTAGGCAACCTACAACTGGCCTTTGAACAGTTAAAAAATAAGCTGAAAGATGAAGGCTTGTTTGATACTCAATATAAGAAGCCATTGCCTGTTGAAGTTAATACCATTGGCGTTGTGTCTTCGTCAAATGGCGCGGTCATTCGCGATATTATTAAAGTATTGAACAAGCGCTATCCGTTTGCTGAGATTTTATTATTTGACTGTGTTGTACAGGGAGAAGGTTCAGCAGATAAGCTAGCCCAAGCTGTGGAAGCTGCTGACCAGTCAAATCAATGCGATGTATTGATTGTAGCAAGAGGTGGTGGCTCTTTAGAAGACTTGTGGGCCTTTAACGAAGAAGCACTAGCCAGAGCAATATTTGCTGCTAAAACGCCAATTATAAGCGCTGTTGGTCATGAAACTGATACTACAATCGCTGACTTTGTTGCTGATCTGCGCGCACCAACCCCAAGTGCCGCTGCTATGTTGGCAACACCTGATCGATTAGAACTGTTATCCAAAGTGGCTAAGCTCTATAACAATCTATCGCAACTAAACCAACAAATACTCAACCAATATCAATCAGTGCTCAATCAATTCAGTGCAAGCTTGCCTAGCCCGGATAGACAAATAAATTTATTTTCACAAAAAATTGACGGTTTAAATACACACCTTAGTTACCAAGTTAACACCAAATTACACTTAAACCAGTCTAAGTTAACTACTTTGTTTGAACAATTAAAACAGCACTCACCCAGTAGTAAAATTAGTCATAATCAACAACTCAATCATTTAGCTAGAATACAACTCCAACAGAATGTCCATCGGCTTGTTGTTGAGCACAAGAACAACTTAAACAACCTACATGAGCGCCTAGGAAAATCTATTGGAAATACATTAGAATGGCAAAAAAATAAGTTGGCTCAGCACACAATAGGACTTGATCACTTGTCGCCACTAAACACCTTATCTCGTGGTTATAGTATTTCTACTAATCAAGATAATCAAGTGCTACACTCAACTGCTAAAGTTAAAATAGGCGAAACAATAACCACACTAATTAATGACGGCAAGATTTATTCTCAGGTTAATAAAATTGAAAAAACTTAATTTACTGCTTTTATTAATACCCACTATTGTGCTGGCAAATATTCCAGTTAAAAATACACCGATACCTGGTGGTATTGCAGTGATTGACTTTAAGTCTAATCATCCAAATCCAAAAGCTTTTTACAATAAAGTGCCACTATATGTGCAACACATTCAAGGTCAACATTTTCAAGTGTTAGTCGGTATTCCCTTAATGGAAAAAATTGGCAAAAAAACCATTACGGTGCAAGATACTTCTAATCGATTGTTTGATTTTAAAGTAACAGATCATGCCTATACCGAACAACACATCACCCTTAAGGGCAAGAATAAAAAATACGTTAACCCTAATCTAGCCCATATGGCTCGCATCAAGTCAGAACGACCTGCACTTTCTAGCGCTAGAAAAATATTTTCTGATCACGTCTTATTCAATGAAGTGTTTACACGTCCAGTTGACGGGTTGACCACTAGCCCATTTGGATTAAAACGTTTTTACAATGGTGAAGCACGCCGAGCACATACTGGGCTAGATTACGCAGGTAAAATAGGTACACCCATCAAAGCGCCAGCAGATGGCAAGGTGGTTTTAGCTGGCAAATTTTTCTTTAATGGTAACACTATATTTTTAGACCATGGCCAAGGTCTAATTAGTGTTTATATCCATATGAATGAACGCTTAGCCAAACAAGGTCAATTTGTTAAACAAGGGGATGTCATTGGTACTATCGGCCAAACAGGTCGCTCTACTGGCCCTCATCTACATTGGGGGGTTTATCTCAATCAAACAGTGGTGAATCCAAATTTATTAATGGGTAAACAATTATGAAATCAGATGTATCTTTATTACGCCGATTAGGAGCAATTTCTTACGATATTGTTTTAGCCTTTTCGTTGGCATTTTTTATTGTTGGAGTGATGCTCATTGCGTTTTTTGATAAACAAGCGCAAACCGACTTACTTATGTTTGGCATTTTTTTTATTACTGTTTATTTTTACTTTACATGGTCATGGGTTAAGGGCAGACAAACACTAGGTATGAAAACTTGGAAATTCCAGATACAACAAAGTAATGGCGACAACATCACACATAAACAAGCTTTTATTCGATTTGTATTAGCCACTGTATCGTTTTCAATAGCTGGGCTTGGATTTATTTATCAGTTATTTAATAAAGATAATATTGCTTGGCATGATAAATACTCAGAAACGTACTTAATTAAGAATTGATTTGGATCAATTTAACCCAATAAAAACCTATGCTATAATGCTGTTATTATTCGATAAAACAAAGGGCAAGAATGAGTTCAACAGTTGATAATAGCGCTAAAAAAGGTCATATTTTATTATTAAGTACGTTGGTTGTTACTCTGGTAGCGCCTCTTGCTTTAATCTTACTTTCTTATGTAGAGATTATTTCTGGTACAGCTCAGTATATTGCCGCATTCGGCGTTATTGCTTCATCAATTTATATTATTGGTGGCGGTATTCTAATGGCTGTTCAAGATAAAAAAGACGGGAAAGCCTTAAGTGACGGCTAATTTCTTTATCTATTAAAAACGAACAATTATCAAAAAAATAGCGCCAGTATTTAGATTACTGCACAAATATTGGATTACCATTGTTCTTGTCATAATATTGGTAACATTATTACGTCAAAATCTCATTATTAATGAATTTCCATTTTCTTTATCAGATAAACAACAAGTAATTAACGATAAGATTTCTCTTAATCAAGCGCTTGATCAGAAAAACAATATCAAGATGACTGAATTAAAAATAGGCACAGAATCAGAAGTTTTAGAATCACAAGCACGCTACCGATTTGGTTTAATAAAAGACGGTGAAACTTACCACCAAATTACGCCACAAAACCCTTGACGATACCTTGGGTATAATAAACCCATCTTTTTATTACTTGTTTTTTAATGTCAACTGACCAACACTTTTTGATTGTACCTGCTAGTGGCATTGGATCTCGTGTGGGTGGCAATACACCTAAGCAATACCTAAAGCTAAACAACGGCTTAAGTGTGCTTGATCAAACATTAGACACTTTACTTGGTGTTGATCAAATTAAAGGTTGTGTAGTTGCCATTGCCAAAAATGATACTCACTTCAAACAATCTAAATTTTTTAATCATCCAAAATTACTTGCCACCGCCGTTGGTGGAAAAGAACGATTTCATTCGGTCATATCAGCTTTAAACTCACTCAAACCTTTTGCCAAAGACAATGATTGGGTACTGGTTCATGATGCGGCAAGACCTTGTGTCAAAGCCACTGATGTGATTAACTTAATCAACCAACTTAAAGACAATCCTACCGGTGGATTGTTAGCTAACCGAGTGGTTGATACAATTAAACAAGCGAATATTACAAAGGTTAAAAAGACGTTAGACAGATCCAATCTTTGGCAGGCTCAAACCCCCCAAATGTATCGATTTGGTGTATTATCAAAAGCCTTAGATAATATTATTAATAACGATTTAAATATTACTGATGAAGCCAGTAGCATTGAAGCCTTAGGGCTTGACTCTATCTTGGTTGAGGCCAGTAAAAGCAACCTTAAAATCACCACTTCAGAAGATTTAGAATTGGCTAATTTTTATTTAAAATCAAATAGTTAAATGAACATTAAAACTGGGCTTGGACAAGATTCTCACGCATTCGACACAGTCAATAAGTCGCTTATTTTAGGCGGGGTTAAATTTGACCATCCACAAGGCTTACTTGGCAATAGTGACGCCGATGTGATTTTGCACTCTCTCACTAATGCTATTT
Source organism: uncultured Candidatus Thioglobus sp. (assembly GCA_910595805.1). The sequence goes on from CAJVCK010000001.1 coordinate 45,763, forward strand.
CATCCATCACTGGGAAAAATATTTTAGGTGCTAAGGCCGATAAATTGTGCCAACAAGGAATAACCAATAGCGCTGAATATTTAAAACTAGCACTGAATGACCTTAACGATTGGCAAATTGAACATGTTGCTATTTCAATTGAATGCCTGGTGCCGAAGATTTCTCCAAAAATAGAAGCACTAAAAACCAATATTGCAAAACTAATGAACACCAAGACAGACAATATTGGCATTACAGCTACCACAGGCGAAGGTTTGAGTGCTTTTGGTCGTGGAGAAGGTATTCAAGTATTGAGTATCATCACTGTTTCAAAAGCGTGAACAATTTACGTCCCGCTTCTAATTCAAGAATCCGTCAGCTTCATTTTATTGGCATTGGTGGCTCTGGCATGAGTGGCATTGCTGAAGTACTACTTAACCTTGGATACCAAATATCAGGGTCAGATATAAAACCAAACCAGGCCACACAAAGACTGCAAAATTTAGGCTGTCTAATCAACCATGGGCACTCTGCTAATCATGTGACTAACGCACAAGTTGTGGTTGTTTCTAGTGCAATTGATAAAAACAACCCAGAATTAATCAAAGCACATGAACTTAATATCCCAGTAGTACCAAGAGCAGAAATGTTAGCTGAGATTATGCGCTTTAGATTTGGTATTGCGGTAGCTGGCACTCATGGAAAAACCACCACAACCAGTCTTATTGCTCACATCTTAACCACTGCGCAACTAGACCCTACTTATATTATTGGTGGAATTTTAAATTCAAGCGGTATCAATGCTAAGCTTGGTGAAAGTGACTATTTGATTGCTGAAGCAGATGAATCCGATGCTTCATTTTTACACCTTCAGCCCATGCTTAGTGTTATTACTAATATTGACCAAGACCATATGTCTACCTACGATAATGACTATGAGAAACTTACTGATGCCTTTATAAACTTTACTTCTAATTTGCCTTTTTATGGTGCCTGTGTACTGTGTGCAGACGATATTGGCGTTCAAAATATTATCAGCGATATTCACCGCCCTATAGTCTCGTATGGATTTAACAAAGGCGCTGATGTGCAAGCTACCAACATCACTCAAAAAGACCGAAAAATGTATTTTGATGTGGAATGCGATAAATACAATCAATCTTTTAAAGTTGAGCTTAACTTAATTGGCAAACATAATGTTTTAAATACTTTAGCAGCAATTAGTGTTGCTTGTGAATTAGGTATTAAAGCAGCTGTCATTCAAGACTCTCTCAAACATTTCTCTGGTGTAGCTCGTCGTCTTGATTTTCATGGATTACTTAAGATTAATAACCACCCTTTGTCATTATTTGATGACTACGGCCACCATCCTAACGAAATCAACGCCGCCTTTGAAGCGCTAAAAAATACCTACCAAAAACGACTGGTTGTTATTTTTCAGCCTCATCGTTTTACACGGACACGTGATTTATTTGATGATTTTGCACGTGCCTTATCGGAAGCTGATGTATTGATTTTGCTTGATATTTATCCTGCCAGCGAAAAGCCAATTGCCCATATCAATTCAAGTACATTAGCAGATGCCATCCGTCAGCGATCATCACTAGATCCGATTGTCGTCAAAGCTTTTGATGAAATTTTTAATATATTGACTAATACTACTCAACCTAATGATGTTTTGCTTACTTTAGGTGCAGGAGATATTGGAACTTTACCAGAGCTACTAATACAAAAATATGCTACTTCATAATGAGCCGATGGGAAAATATTGTTCTTTTAGAACAGGTGGCATAGCGCAAGATTTTTTTACACCCGAAACATTAGACGATCTATCTGATTTTTTAAAAAACAACCAAAATCCTATCTTAATGTTGGGCTTGGGTAGTAATTTGCTAGTACGTGATCAGGGTTTTGACGGGGTTGTTATCAAACTTAAACACTTCAACCAATTAGAAATTAATAACCATGCTATTACTGCTGGCGCAGGAGTAACTCTCGCAAAACTCTCTCGGTTTTGTGAATCTAAAGGAATTAATGGTGCTGAATTTTTAAGTGCCATTCCGGGCAATGTTGGTGGCGCTTTAACCATGAATGCAGGTGCATTTGGTAGTGAAATTTGGCAATTTGTTGAATCAGTCACAACGATTAACGACTCAGGTTTGATATTTGAGAGAAGTTCAGAAGATTTTGATATATCTTATCGTCAAGTATTGGCTAAAAATATTAATGAATATTTTATTGCCGCTAATTTTAGCTTCAACCAAATTAAGAAACAGCAGAATATCAAATCACTCTTAGAAAAACGTAATACTTCTCAGCCAATTGGTAAAGCAAATTGTGGCAGTGTATTTAAAAATCCGAAAGATTGCCATGCCGCACAACTAATTGAAGATAGTAACTTAAAAGGATTTTGTGTTGGCGGGGCTTGCGTCTCTAACAAACACGCAAATTTTATTATTAATCAAAATAATGCATCGGCAACAGATATTGAAAAACTGATTATCCATATTCAACAAACCGTAAAATCTAAATTCAACATTGATTTAAAAACTGAGGTAGTGATAATATGATTGCGGTGCTTATGGGTGGAAATTCAGCAGAGCGTGAAGTTTCGCTTAATAGTGGTAAGGCAGTTTATCAAGCTTTAAAAAACCAAAATATCGACTGCTTTAAGTTTGATTGGCAAGGTGACAATCTTAATGAGTTATGGTCTCAATCCTTCGACAAGGCTTTTATTGTATTGCATGGTCGTGGTGGCGAAGATGGCACTATTCAAAAACAACTAGAACAGCGTAATATTGCCTATACAGGTACTGATTCTAATACTTCTAAAAAGTGCATGAATAAAGCCACCACAAAATCTATCTGGGCTCAACACAATTTGCCACTAGCGCCATCAATTGTAGCAAATGTTGATGAAGATACACCAATCGTTGACTTTCCACTACCTTGGGCAGTAAAGCCGATTTTAGAAGGCTCTAGTATTGGAATTAGCAAAGTGACCCATGCTAATGAATTAGACAAGGCACTTGAATTAGCTTGGCAATATGACGATCAAGCGTTAATTGAACAATGGATTGAGGGTGAAGAGTACACAGTATCCATCTTAGCTGGCAATACTCTGCCAGTAATCCAAATTATTGCTGACCATGAGTTTTATGATTATGAATCTAAATACCAATCAGATGACACACAATATCTTTGCCCATGTGGGTTGCCAAATACACTCGAACAACAACTACAATCTATCGCTCTAAAAGCTTTTAATATTATTGGTGCCGAAACATGGGGGCGAGTTGATTTTATCCTTGGTCAAGATCATACGCCTTATTTGTTAGAAATTAATACCGTACCCGGTATGACTTCTCACTCACTTATGCCTATGGCTGCAAAGGCAGTTGGATTTAGTTTTGATGCGTTAGTCTTGGAAATTTTAAATGCAAAATAAACGCTCAAAAGGGGAAAACAAACGACAAAAAACACCGACTCAGTTATTAATGCCAAGCGCCAAAATACTGGGTTTATTTATTTTTCTAGGTTTGATAATCTGGGGGTTTTTTAATACGAATCCGGCTGACTTACTCAAAATAGATATACGCTGGGAGATAGACAAAACACTACCTATTGAACAACATAAGCTTAATGAAAAAATACAACCACTCATTCAAGATAAATATCAACCAGATTTACATGAGATTAAACTGATTTTAGAAAGTGAACCATGGGTAAATGAAGTTCATGTTGAGCGCCTATTATGGAATTCAATTCAAATCAAAGTTAAATCTCAACAAATTGCTATGCGCTGGGAAAACGTGCATTGTAAATCTAAAGAGAAAGTCAACTGCATAGGCTATGTATCAGATCAAGGAAAGCTGTTTATTCCTAAAATAATTATCCCATCAGATACGGTGTTAATGAGATCAAAACCCAAACAAACTATTGTTGGCCAAGCTTATACTGACTTTCAATATTATCAGTCTAGCGTTGACCCAATGATTATTAAAACTTTCTCAAAAACGAACATTGATCAACTTACACTTGAGCCGAATGTAAGAGTTGTTCTTGGCTATCAAAAACAAAAAGAACGGTTAAAACGATTTCTAAAAGCCTATAAAAAACTCGAAAAAAAGAATTCTAAAGTTAAACAAGCAACTTTCGATATGCGCTATCCTAAAGGTTTTACACTGAGTTATTAGCATGAATGAGTTGATAACATAATGCTAAAGTAACTAATGTCCAATAAAACAATACAACTTTTACCACCCATCCTAGTATTGGTCCTATCCCTATAATATCAGCTAATGCTGTAAATAACATACCAACTAAAGCAGGCAAAATAGCCTGCAAAAAGAACAAATTCATATGTGTCGTAAATGACAAATCCCACTTATACTTTGACGGCTTATTAATGGCAATATTGACAAAATTTAACGTTATTGGAATAATCAAAAAATACACAATCAGTTGCAACAAAGGCATTCCTGTAATCATTACCGGAATAACTGTAACCAAACCAACAAAAAAGGTTAAACCTGCAAATCTAATAATTTTATTCACATCTAAAACTGGCAGAAAACCACTATTTGATTGCTCACCTAACATTACCAAACGATACATATTGATTGACAGCGTGATATAACCATAAAAAAATAATAGCAAATAAATCATCATATTCTCAGGCAACTGAGTATCTGGCAATTCTCCGTTATTAAAAAACTGCTCCATTAGTCCTAATAATTCTGGCACTACCATTAAAAATGGTAAAGATATAAGCGCTGGAACAATAGAGATTTCGATAATTTTTTTCCAATGCGTTAGCGCAAAGGCAAAGCCAGCTATAAAAATTTTATTAATAGGAAGTGCATTCATATTTTTATTTCATTTTAGAATTAATAACGTTAACAATGATTTTAAGTTTTTGCCCTGGTTGTAATGGTTTCTTAACACCTAACTCATTCCATTTCTCAAGATCACTCACTCGGACTTTAAATTTGTTAGCAATGAGTGACAAATTATCGCCACTTTTAACACGGTAAGTCACCTTTCTGTTGATATCAATCCCTACGCTAGTGATTTTGGACAAATCTTTATTGTTAACAGATTTAACTTGCCAGATCACTAATTTCTTGCCAATTTGCAAAGGTTGATTATGTTTTAAATGATTCCATTTCACAAGACTGTTGATCTGTGTATTGTATTGTTTAGCGATCTTCCATAGACTGTCACCTTTGACCACTGTATGGATAACTTTAACACCATTTTTTTTGGCACTTAATCGGCGTTTTTCACGTTCATCTTCAGAAAGCACATAATCATTGTCAGTACGCTGTGCAAGTGGCACAATCAAATACTCGCCCACTTTAATCAGATTATCACTCATGTTATTAACACTTTTAATTTGGCTTAATGTAGTTTTAAATTTTTGCGCTAAATAACTTAAACTCTCGCCAGAAGTCACTTTGTGCCTTAACCAACGAACTCGAGTATTTTTAGGATGATTTATCAAATTTTTTTCAAAAATTTTAACTTTATCAATTGGTAATAAAATGACATGTGGTGGGTTGCTCGGCGTAGCCCAGCGTCTCAATCCAGGATTAAGTGTGTAAACATCATCTAACGTAATATCTGCCCACTGAGCAATGGTAGCCAAATCAAATTGCGAATCAAGTTTAACCGCTTGTAGTTGAGGCTTGTTATTCACTGGTGTAATAGTTTGACCATAGCGATCAGGGTGTTTGATTAGCTGCGCTACTGCCAACAATCGAGGCACATAGCCTCGTGTCTCAGCTGGCAAATCAAGATGCCAGAAATCAGTTTTTTTACCTAATCGTTTATTTTTACGAATAGCTTTTTGTACGCGACCAGGGCCAGAATTATAAGCAGCAATGGCTAACAAATAATCACCTTTAAAGAGTTTGTTTAAATTTTTTAAATATCTAACAGCCGCCTTGGTTGAGGTTAATACATCACGCCTACCGTCGTACCACCAGTTTTCTTTTAAGCCATAGAGCTTACCAGTAGAGGGGATAAACTGCCAAAGCCCTGAGGCAGTACCATGCGAATAAGAAAATGGATAGTACGCCGATTCAACAATCGGCAATAAAGCGATTTCAATTGGCAGACCTGCTTTTTCAACTTCCTGTGTTACCAAATACAAATATGGATTTGCGCGTTTGGTAACACGCGTTAAATAATCAGGATTCTTCTTAAACCAGTCTATATGCCAAAACAAGTCTTTTTGACTAGGAGTGCTTAATGTGTAACGATTAACAATATATCGCCAAAGATCTTTTTCAACAATAGGCTTTGCTACTTTTTGAATTTGGGTTGTTTTGATTTCTTTTTGTGTAACAACCTCAGTTGCTATTGTGCCTTCACAAGCACCCAGAAAAAAAAATGATAAATATAAAAAACGTTTAATCAATGCTAATGCTTTGTTTTGCTTGAACACTGGGGCGAAGTAGGTGCGCCATTTTTCATTAGCCACTCTTCTGGTGTATAAGTGTGCATTGCCAAAGCATGTATATGCCCTAACTCTTCTTTAAATAATTGATTAATAAAACGGTGACGATCAATCAACTTAAGGTCAATAAAATAGTTACTCACAACTACCAATTTAAAATGTGACTCAGTTGCAGGACCGGAGTGATTGGCTGATTCATTAATTACTTCTAGGTGCGTTGGACTTAACGCTGTCGTTAGTTGTTCAGTCAAATGTTGTTGCATGTCACTCATTATTTTTTTCCAGTAAAGGCAAATAAAAAGGCATCTGAAAAGAAGTTATCTTTAATCATACCTTGCTCAACAAAAGTTTTTGCAGCGGCTTTAACCATATTTGGTGGCCCACAAGCGTAAACTTCATAACCAGTAAGATCTTCAAAATCACTCAAAACACTCTCATGCACAAAACCTGTTTTTCCTTGCCAAGCATCATTTGGTTCAGATAAAACAGGCACAAAATGAATGTTGTTATTCTCATTAGCCCATTTTTCAGGTAAATCCATGTATAAATCGACCTCGTCTCTTACACCCCAGTATAAATAGATTTGTCGATTAAGTTGTGTGGCAATTGCATGCTCAATAATTGATTTTATAGGCCCCAAACCTGTACCACCTGCCAATAAAATAACCGGTTTTTTACTGTCTTCTCTGAAGAAGAAATCTCCTTTAGGGCCTTCGATTCGAAGTAATGATTTTTCTTCAAGTTCATTAAAAACAAAGTTGGTGAATTTTCCATTTTCTATTTGGCGCACATGCAGCTCTATAAAGCTAGAGTTTGTTGGCGCATTGGCAATTGAAAAAGCACGTGGTTCAAAATCAGGATGGATCAAATCAATATATTGACCAGCCAAATATTGCAATGATTCTGAGCCAGGAATCTTTAACATAATTTGAGTGACATCATGGTTTAAATGCTTAATACTCTCTACCTTGCAAGGCAGACTTCTAACCTCAATATCAGCAATACTGTCCAGTTCATCTACCACAAGCGAGATATCAGATTTAGCCCGACATTGGCATAATAACGCCATACCTTCAGCTACTTCTTCTGGTGTGATACCGTTAGGAATACCACCTTCATAATCAACTTCACCCTCAATAATAGTTGCTTTACATTTACCACAAAAGCCTTTTTGACAACCATAAGGAAAGTTTAAACCATGAACAAGTGCATCATCTAAAATAGCATTATCGCCATCGGTTCTAAAGATTTTTCCACTAGCCTGATTTTCAATTGTAAACATGCGTTTATATAATAAATTTAAGTAGCCGACATTATAATGTAGGTTATATCTCTTAATGCTTAGTAATTTAAAGCCTTTATGACACAAACAACCAATAAAACTGTTGTATTTTTAATGGGGCCTACTGCCTCAGGAAAAACTGATTTAGCCATTCAATTAGCACAGCAATTAAAGGTGAGGATTATCAGTGTAGATTCTGCACTTATTTACAAAGGCATGAATATTGGCTCTGCGAAACCTGACGCTACAACCTTAAAAAATTACCCACACCATTTAATAGATATTTGCACACCTGAACAAACCTACTCAGCGCAAGATTTTGTTAATGATGCAACCAAGCAAATCAATTTGGCTTTTGCCAATGGCGAGCTACCCATATTAGTAGGCGGCACTTCGTTTTATTTTAATGCTTTAGAGTATGGGCTATCTGACTTGCCGGAATCTACCCCAGAAATTCGGCAAAAATACAGCCAACTACTCAAACAAAATGGCCTTGATGCGCTACACAAAGATCTTGTAAAAATCGATGAAGTTGCTGCTAAACGAATCCATCCAAACGATTCTCAGCGCATCACTCGTGCCTTAGAAGTGTTTGAACTTAGCGGAAAAACCCTTACCCAGCTTCAAGGAAAAAAACAAGGTGGGCTAGACTGCATGATTAAAAAAATCATCCTCATGCCCGCTCGCTCTATTTTGCATCAACGTATTGAAAGTCGTTTTCATCAAATGATAAAACAAGGCTTTATCAATGAAGTCAAGCAACTTAAAAAAAATCCAAGCCTTCATGAAGATCTACCCTCAATCCGTTGTGTCGGCTATCGCCAAGCTTGGCAATATCTTAACAATGAAATCGATGAAGCCCAAATGATTGAACTCGCTATCATCGCCACTCGCCAACTGTGCAAACGCCAAAGCACTTGGTTAAAAGGTGAAAAAGATGCACTGATTTTAGAAACGATTGATCTTGAATCAGTAATAAAATTTATCCAACAATAGCCTTTTTAAACGCATGGCCTCTGGCTTCAAAATTATCAAATAGATCAAAACTCGCACAAGCAGGAGACAGCAAAACCACGCCGTCATTGACCATATCGCCTGCCATGCTAACCGCCTCATCCATTGAATCAGCATAACTAACGCTAGATTTTTTAATACTTTCTCCTAGAGTTTTAGCACTTTGGCCAATCAACACTACGCCGGCCACATCTTTATCAATTAAATCAAACAATGGTGTGTAGTCTTCTTTTTTGGCAATGCCACCAGCAATAAGCACAATGTTCTCGTGTCGTTCAATTAGTGCATTCAAAGCCTTAATGGTAGAAATAACATTGGTTGCTTTAGAATCATTATAGTAATCAACCCCCTGTTTTTTAACCACCCACTCAAGTCGATGCTCTAGGCCTTTAAATGCTTTAATGCTTTCAACCATAGAATCAACGCTTAGGCCAATTTGATCACCTAAAGAAAGTGCTGCCAATACATTAACTATATTATGCTCGCCAATGAGTTGCATGTCACCCACGTACATTAATACATCGTCACCTTTTAGAAAATAACAGCTACCATGACAAGTCACTGTGCCAAAATCATCAGCTTGTTTTGGCATATCTACACCGAAATGTTTAGCTGATTTTTTCTTAGGGATTAACGGCTCGTCAATATTCACTACCAAATGTTGGCAATGTTGATACAAGCTTAATTTTGAATCAACATACTTATCAAAACTATCATATCGATCTAAATGATCTGGCGTGATGTTAAGAACAACGCCAGTTAATAAATCTAAATTCTGTGTGTAATCAAGCTGATAACTTGATAATTCCAATACATAATATTCAATTTCATTATTCAAGCAATCAAGTGCGGGTTTTCCAATATTACCACCTACTGCTACTTTTTTTCCTGCATTAACAATCATTCCACCCAATAGCTGAGTAACTGTTGATTTGCCATTTGAACCAGTAATACCAATAATAGGGGCTTTGGCATAACGTGAAAATAATTCAATATCGCTTGTTACAGGGATATTTCTTTCTCTAGCCCAAACAACAATAACTTGTGTTTGTGCGACACCTGGGCTGATAAAAACTTCGTCTATGTCTTCTAATAAATTTTGCGACCAATCACCTAGTACAGGCTTTGAATTTGGAAATTGTGCTAAATAGTTAGATAACAATGGCGGTTGTAATCGACTATCGGCCAACCGATAATCTATCTGTTGTTTTGATAAAAATTGAGCAATGGATAACCCAGTATCGCCAAGACCTAAAACTAGTTTCATACTTTTATTTAATTTTCGGTATAAAATAGTAGTATTTTACACTTTTAATTTACAGGAATAAATCATGAGTACATTTTCAACAACAGCTGCCATTGGCAATATTAAAGTTAAAAACAAAGTTTTATCAGACACCATGAAATTGTTGTCTTACACATTAGTATTTGGTGGGTTAGCCTCTTGGTTTTCAATCGCCATGGGCGCAGGATTTGGCTCAGCTATGGTTAGCTCTATTGCTGCCATTGCAGTTATTTGGTTTGTACTGCCTAAAACACAAAATAGTAATAAAGGCATTGTAACTGCTTTTGCTATTGCTGGCTTACTTGGCTATTCAATTGGCCCTATGCTTACTTATTATTTATCAATGGCTAACGGTGCAGAGCTTGTATTTCAAGCCCTAACTGGTACAGGCGTCTCATTTTTTGCGATTAGTTTTTATGCACAAAACACCAAAAAAGACTTTAGCTTTTTAAATGGGATGATCTTTTTTGCCATGATTGGTATTATTGTTTTATCACTGATTAATTTCTTCTTTATTGAATCATCTGCATTTAGCTTATTCATGTCATTCGCGGTTGTACTGTTAATGGGCGCCTACATGCTTAGCCAAATGTCATCTATTATTAATGGTGGTGAAACTAACTATATCGTCGCAACCGTTGGTCTGTACTTAGCACTACACAATATGTTTGTTAGCTTATTGCACATCTTAGGTGCCTTCTCTGGCGACGATTAGTCATTTGATATATGATAGACTCTCAAGGTTATAGAGCAAATGTTGGTATCGTCATCACCAATGACAAACAACAAATCCTCTTAGCCAAACGCTACCAACAAGATGCTTGGCAGCTACCTCAAGGCGGCATTGATAAAAATGAAACAGAGCTCGAAGCTTTATTTCGTGAATTAGATGAGGAGGTAGGTCTATCTGCTGAACACGTAGAAGTGATCGCCAAAACGCCAAAATGGCTACGCTATGACCTGCCTGATTATCATATTAGACGCAAACAAAAACCTATTTGCATTGGTCAAAAGCAAGTCTGGTTCTTGCTAAAACTCACCGGTGAAGAAAGCAATATTAAGCTTGATACACATTCTGATATTGAATTTGATGATTGGGAATGGGTTGATTACTGGCACCCTATTGAAGAAGTCATTGATTTTAAAAAAACCGTTTATGAAGACATGTTAAAGGCACTTGCGCCTGTGTTATTTAATAACCAACACAAGATACCATCACAATACTCTCGCCCACTAAAATGTGTGGCAATTACACTAGATCAATAAACCCTTATAAGATGCTTTATATCTGGCCTCTATTGGTATAATTTGAGGCTTTATTCATTCATAGACAGGATTTAACACTCGTGAATATCGGAATTTTAGGCCTAGGCACCGTTGGTGGTGGCGTTGTAAACGTCCTTAACAAAAATCAAAAAGAAATTACTCGTCGTAGTGGCACAAGTGTGAAAGTGACACATGCTGCTGTTAGAGACATTAACCAAGATCGTATTTGCCCAACTGATCATCTTGAGCTTACTCAAGATCCTCTTGAAATTGTTGAGAATAAAAATATTGATATTGTATTAGAGTTAATGGGTGGCACTGGTCTAGCCAAAAAAATGGTTGAAACGGCGATTAAAAATGGTAAACATGTAATTACTGCCAACAAAGCCTTAATCGCCACTCATGGTAACGAACTACTTGCGCTTGCAAAAGACAACAACGTACACTTACTATTTGAAGCGGCTGTAGCTGGTGGTATTCCAATCTTAAAATCATTAGAGCAAGGTCTAAGCGCTAATAAAATTGATATGCTAGCGGGTATTATTAATGGCACCGGTAATTTCATTCTAACTGAGATGCGTGACAAAGGCAGAGACTTTGCTGATGTATTAAAAGAAGCACAAGCACTTGGTTATGCTGAGGCCGACCCCACTTTTGATGTAGAAGGTATTGATGCAGCCCACAAATTAGCAATCTTAGCTTCTATTGCTTTTGGTTGCGAATTACAATTTGATAAAGTATCAACTGAAGGTATCAGCAAAATTGAAGGCGAAGATGTTGCTTTTGCTACTGAGCTGGGTTATTCAATCAAACATCTCGGTATTGCCAAGCAAACTGATGGAAAAATTCAGATGCGCGTACACCCAACACTTATTCCAAAAACACGTTTACTAGCCAATGTGGACGGTGTGATGAATGCCGTACTAGTTAAAGGCAACGCAGTTGGTCCAACACTTTATTATGGCGCAGGTGCAGGTGATGAAGCGACAGCCAGCGCGGTAATCGCTGACCTAGTTGATGTAATCAAAGGCACAGTGAGTAATGATATTCTTGGCTGGCAGTCTTTTGAAACGATGCCACATCAAGCAATAGATGATATTGAGAGCATCTTTTACTTACGATTACTAGCAACTGACAAGCCGGGCGTATTGGCTGATATTACTACAATTTTTGCTAAGCATAACATTAGCGTTGAGGCTGTAGTTCAAAAACAAATTGATGCACAAAATAACGCGCATATTGCCATTATCACCAACCAAGTAAAAACAGTTGAAGTAAATGCGGCTGTTGATGAAATTCAAAAAAATGATTTTATTCAAGAAGCTGTTAAAATCATCCATGTAGAAACACTAGATTAAATATTATAATAATACGAATATTTTGTTACTCTAATACACTTTATAGAATAACAATAGACGAAGTAAAAAAGGAAACGCTATGAGATATACCGGATTAATTGAAAATTACAAAGACAGGCTTCCTGTTGACGAATCGACTCGCCTAATTAGTTTGGGTGAAGGTAACACGCCACTGATTCGTTTGGTTAATATTCCTACAATCTTGGGGAAGGATGTTGATATTTATGTCAAATACGAAGGCCTAAACCCAACAGGCTCATTTAAAGATCGTGGCATGACTATGGCTGTGACTAAAGCAGTAGAATCTGGCTCTAAAGCTATTATTTGCGCTTCAACAGGCAACACTTCTGCATCAGCAGCAGCTTATGCAGCTCGTGCTGGTATCAAGGCTTTTGTACTTATTCCAGAAGGAAAAATCGCCCTAGGAAAACTTGCACAAGCAATGATTCATGGTGCTGTTATTATTCAGATCAAGGGAAACTTTGACGATGGCATGCGCTTAGTTAAAGAAGTAGCTGACCATGCCCCAGTATCGATTGTAAATTCAATTAATCCATATCGTCTACAAGGTCAAAAAACTGCTTCTTTTGAGATTATTGAAGAGCTTGGTGATGCACCAGACTATCACTGCCTACCAGTTGGTAACGCAGGTAATATCTCAGCACACTGGATGGGCTATAAAGAATATCATGAAGACAACAAAGCTAGCACAACGCCAATAATGGTAGGCTATCAAGCAGAAGGTGCTGCACCGTTTGTTAAAGGAGAAATGATTAATGAGCCAGAAACTATCGCTACTGCAATTCGTATTGGCCACCCACAAAGTTGGGATTTGGCACATGCAGTTGAACAAGAGTCAAGTGGTTGGTTTGACTCGTTAACTGATGAAGAAATTTTGACAGCACAAAAATTACTCACTGAACAAGAAGGTATTTTCTGCGAGCCGGCATCTGCTACGTCGCTTGCCGGCGCAATGCGTGACATTGAAAGTGGTAAGATTCCTGAAGGCTCTAAGATTGTTTGCACGCTAACTGGCCACGGATTAAAAGATCCTGATACAGCGATTGCACAATGCAGCGATGAAATGATTAACATCAATCCAGTCATGGATGAGGTTCGAGACGCAATCCTAAATAATATGTAATCTGGGTAATGTTTTTATTCAGATTTGAATAAGAATAAAAAAAATATGAGTGAAAATAATTATCCAACAATTGATCAAACTATTGGCAATACGCCATTAGTGCGTCTACAACGGCTAAATCCAAACCCCGACAATACTATCTTGCTTAAGCTTGAAGGCAACAACCCGGCAGGCTCAGTTAAAGATCGTGCAGCGTTTAACATGATTACCCAAGCCGAATTGCGCGGTGAAATCACGCCAGGAGATACATTGATTGAAGCCACCAGTGGTAATACTGGTATTGCATTGGCAATGGTAGCAGCGATCAAAGGCTATCAAATGATTCTCATCATGCCAGACAATCTCTCACAAGAAAGACGTGATGCGATGGCAGCTTATGGCGCTAAACTAATTTTAGTGACTGAAGGCGAAGGCATGGAGGGTGCACGCGACTTAGCTAACAAATTAGAGTCTGATGGTAAAGGATTACAACTAGATCAATTTTCAAACTATGATAACTCTGGTGCTCATATTAATACAACAGCTGAAGAAATCTGGCAAGATACCCAAGGAACAGTTACACATTTTGTTTCTGCAATGGGAACTACTGGCACCATTATGGGCGTATCCAATACACTTAAGAATAAAAATCCTAAGGTGAAAATTATTGGCGTTCAACCAGAAGATGGCTCACAAATTGCTGGCATTCGCCGCTGGACAAAAGAATATCTACCCAAAATATTTGACGCCTCAAGGGTAGACTTTATGATGGATGTGTCACAATCTGCAGCCGAACAAACCACGCGTGATTTAGCCACTAAAGAAGGTATATTTGCTGGTGTGTCAAGTGGTGGCGCTGTATCGGCAGCTCTTGAACTGTCTTCACAAGTCAACAATGCAACTATTGTTACTATTGTTTGTGATCGAGGCGATCGATATCTTTCAACTGGCTTGTTTAACACCCAGTAAGTCATGAAAAAATATATCTCACATCATTTTCCACGTGAGTTAAAGATCTATGCTACCCTCTTGGCTGCTAGCATTACAACTGTAATTACTATTCTTTATTTCTTGCAGATAGCTGAATATGCTCATTTTTTATTTCAAAAGATAATTAAATACAATACTTATTTAAATTTACTAATTACACCACTTGTTTTTATCACAATCATTTATGTGGATAGAAAATATTGTCATTTTGTTGGTGGTAGCGGCGTTCCACAATTAGTTGCTGCAAACGATTCTCGTAATAAAAAAATACGCTTACAACTATTATCAATTCCTATTGCATTTATTAAGATTCTTCTAGTATCTATGGCAGCGTTTGGTGGTGCATCAATCAGTTTTGGTGGCCCCAGTGCACATATTGGAGGATCTATTTTTTATCATTTTGCACATTTAATCAAAATTAAACGAAAATTTCTGATTCATAGTTTTATTGCAATTGGCGGTAGTGCGGGGCTGATTATCGCTTTTAATGCGCCTATTGCAGGATTCTTATTTGCTTACGAAGAGATTGGAAGAAAGTTAAAGCGGCAAATGCTGGCGCTAATTGCTATCATCTCTATCATTGTCTATTTAATCTCGTCTTTCTATTCTCAACAACAGACTTATTTAGCAAACCTTTCGCATTTATCAATTGATTTATCTTTAGTGTATCAACTTATTCCTTTAGTAATCCTATGCGCAGTATTTGGAGGATTGTTTGCAAAAAGTTCAATTTTTCTTATCAATCAATTTGCCACAAGAGAACTGAAAAAAGTTTTAATTTTTGTTTTGGGACTGTCATTAATTGTTGCCTTTTTAAATATCTTAACCAATGGGCAAACAGCTGGTTCTGGCTACAATCAAACACAACAACTTTTATCGGGACAAGCTGTAACGCCGTATTTTGCATTAGCTAAATTTTTGGCCTCATTAGCGTCATTTATCACTACGATTGCTGGTGGTATTTTTATGACTAGCATTAGTATTGGTGCAGCAATTGGCACTGAGATCATAAGTTTTATAGAGGTTGAACCGCAAATTGCAATGATTATTGCAAGTGTTGCTTATTTAAGCGCTGTAATCAGGGCGCCTTTAACTTCAGCTTTCCTAGTGCTAGAAATGACCAATTCATTCAATTTGCTGTTTGTTGCAATTATCGCTAGTTATGTCAGTAGCTTTATCTCTAAGGCCATATGTAAACAGGCGCTTTATGAAAGTTTGGCCAGTAGCTATCTAAATATTAGTAATAACACTCTTAAAAAGGTTTGACAATCACCAAAATAATAATGGCCACCAATATTAGCACTGGAAACTCATTGAACCAACGATAAAACACATGTGAACGCGTGTTTTGGTCTGCCTTAAAGATTTTTACTAAGTGTCCGCAATAAAAATGATAAACGACTAAGATACCAACTAATACCAACTTAGTGTGTAGCCAATACTGCCCAACATACGCTTGCCAGGCATATTCTTGCAACATCCATATGCCTAAGATGGTAGCAATCACAAAACTCGGCATCATAATGCCACGATATAGCTTTCTCTCCATTATTTTAAAGCGCTCAATACTGGTTTTATCACTACTCATAGCATGATAGACAAATAGGCGTGGCAAATAAAACAACGCTGCAAACCAAGTGATAATACTAATAATATGAAAAGCTTTTACCCACAACATACAACCCTTAACAATAAATATAGTTGTCAACCATTATAGTAAAATAAAGAGAAACTAATCACTCTGTTTAAGTACTTGAAAAAATATCGCGAAATTCCCTATAACTATACGTCGTTCTCAGATAAGGAAGTCGTGTGTCGTTTTTTAGGCGAGGACTCTTGGGAACTGCTCAACCAACTTAGACAAAATCGAAATACTGGTCGTAGTGCTAGAATGCTCTTTGAAGTATTAGGCGACATGTGGGTGGTAAATCGTAATCCTTATTTACAAGAAGACTTAATTAAAAATAAACGTCGCTGGAAAGCACTTACTGAAGCACTTTATTCACGCTTGGATCAGATTAGATCACGCGCTGATGGTAATGAAAAAGTACTCGAATTAATTCACAGCGCAGACCAAGCAGTTGATGGCTTTAAACATTGCCTTAGTGAATTCCAAAACAACAAACAGCGAATTAAAAAAGCCTTACTTAAAGTTACCCACAATAACAATATTCGATTTGATGCACTATCACGTTCATCACACGCAACTGATGCAACAGATTGGCGTGTTGAATATCCTGCAGTTGTCATTACCCCAGATACTGAGATTGAAATTGCCAGTATTGTCAAAACCTGTATTGAGCTAGGTTTAACCATTATCCCTCGTGGGGGTGGTACTGGCTATACTGGTGGCGCAATCCCTCTAGACGCACAAACCGCTGTCATTAATACTGAGAAACTCAGCTTTATTGACCCGATTCAAAACCAAAGCGGTCTTCATTCAATTAATGTAGGTGCTGGTGTTATCACTAAGCGGGTAAGTGAAGCCGCTGTGGTAAGTGGCTTGGTTTTTGCAGTTGATCCAACCTCACAAGACGCTTGTACCATTGGCGGTAATGTCGCCATGAATGCCGGCGGCAAGAAAGCCCTTCGTTGGGGCACGACCATTGACAACCTACTGTCTTGGAAAATGGTGATGCCCGATGGCAACTGGCTACAGGTCAAGCGCTTAGATCATAATCAAGACAAAATTCAATTATTGGACGAAGTTAGCTTCAAGATTCATCATTTAAAAAGTGATGGAAAAACCTTGCTCAAAACCGAAACACTAACCATTAATGCCGCCCACATGCGCAAGAGCGGCTTGGGAAAAGATGTTACTAATAAGTTTTTAGACGGCCTGCCAGGTATTCAAAAAGAAGGCTGTGATGGTTTTATCACTTCAGCTGAGTTTATTCTTCATCAGCCACTCGAACATATTAATACCTTGTGTCTAGAATTCTTTGGTCATGATTTAGATAATGCTGTTTCTGCCATTGTAGCAATCAAAGACAGTGTTGATGACTCACCAGATGTTGACTTAGTCGGCATGGAGCACTTAGATGCTCGTTATATAAAAGCTGTTAATTACACCACTAAGGCCAATCGATCAGAGCTGCCTAAAATGGTGCTATTGATTGATATTAGTGCAAATAATCAAACTTCTTTAGATGATCAAGTTGATAAAATTATCACCCTAACGCACGATCGTGAAGGTGAATGCTTTGTGGCTAAACTCCCTGAAAAGCGACAAATGTTTTGGAAAGATCGTGCCAATACTGCTGCGATTGCAGCACATACCAATGCCTTTAAAATCAACGAAGATGTAGTGATTCCACTCGATAAGCTAGGGGATTATAGTCAGGGCATTGAACACATCAATATTCGACTTTCAATTGAAAACAAATTAGCTACGTTAAATGCAATTGAGTCTTATTTTCGAAGTATTAACCCAGAGTCCAGTCTTGTTAAAAACAAAATTGACCATGCTTTGACCTTGCTAGATGAAGTTAATATTGGGTGGAAAAATGCATTAACAAGTTTATCAAATACAGCAGATTTTAAAGCCATCCAAACTAGTGAACGGGTAATCTCTTATATTAAAGAATTTGCGCAACCGTTAAACGATCTACTAATGGGCGACGTCTTTACTGAAATTCGTAAAAAAGTAAAAGCAATCCATACTGAGCACCGTGAAATACGCTTGTTTGTAGCGACGCATATGCATGCTGGTGATGGCAATGTACATACTAATATTCCAGTACACTCACACAACACACAAATGCTACATCAAGCTGAAGCTGTGGTGGATGAGATCATGGTTTTAGCCCAACAACTTGGTGGTGTGATTTCCGGTGAACATGGTATCGGCCTTACTAAATACCAATACTTGTCTGATGAATTCAAACAAGAATTTTCTGACTATAAAGCTCAAATTGATCCAAATGGGCATTTTAACAAAGGCAAACTAATGCCTGGTAGTGGATTAGAAAACGCCTTCACTCCTTCTCTGCGCTTGGTTGAACAAGAAGCGTTGATTTTAGAAAGTAGTGAAATTGGTGAAATTAACGACATGGTCAAATCTTGCCTGCGTTGTGGCAAATGTAAAGATGTATGTACTACTCATGTACCAGAGGCCAATTTACTCTACTCACCACGTGACAAAATTATTGGCACTAATCTAATCTCTGAAGCCTTCCTCTACGAAGAGCAAACCCGACGAGGAGTTTCAATCGATCATTTTGATGAATTTAACGACATTGCTGATCATTGTACGATTTGTCACCGTTGTGAAAAACCTTGTCCGGTTAATATTGACTTTGGTGATGTTTCAATCAAAATGAAAAATATTTTGGTTAAGCAAAATCAACGTCATACCAATATCGCTGCTAGAGTTTCCATTGCTTATCTAAATATGACTAAGCCTTGGCAAATCAATCTAACCAAAAAGCTATTGATTGACTTTAGTTACAAAGCCCAACACCTCGCTTCTCGACTGGCCAAACCTTTCTTAAAAAAACAACCTAATAAGACCGTTGGCAGCCCTAACGCTTTAACCGAGTTGGTTACGATTTTAGACAAGCCATTACCAACCGATACAGGCATGGCACCACTACGCAGTTTACTCAACATTAATGATGCAGGCACCATTCCAATTTTGGCACATCCTGATAAATCAAGCGCTGATTCGCCGAGTGTGTTTTATTTTCCAGGTTGTGGCTCTGAACGTTTGTATTCACAAATTGGGCTAGCTACTATTGCCCTACTCTATCATCAAGGGGTTAAAGTGGTATTGCCACCAAGTTACCTATGTTGCGGTTATCCACAAGCCAGCGCTGGTAATGAAGCTAAAAGTAAAGAAATTTCTACTGATAATCGTGTTCTATTCCATCGCATGGCCAATACACTTAATTACTTAGATATCAAACATGTGCTTACTTCATGTGGTACTTGTATTGACCAACTATTGACTTATGAGCTCGGCGATATTTTTAAAGACGCCCAACTCACTGATATTCACGAATACTTACTGGCTAACAATGTCAAACTTGATAGTACTGATGAAAAATATCTTTACCATGCACCCTGTCATGATCCGATTAAGAATGGAGATTCTGCCGATGTAATTTCACAAATCATGGGGTCTGATGTCACTAACAATGATCGTTGTTGTGGTGAGGCCGGTACTTTTGCCGTAGCGCGAGCCGATATTGCCAAACAGGTTAAGTTTAAAAAACAAAATGAAATTCAAAAAGATTTAACAGCATTGATTGGCACACCAAAAGCCAAAAAAGGCATTAAGATGCTAACAACCTGCCCTGCTTGTCGCCAAGGCTTGTCACGCTACCAAACATCCACTGGCATTGAGCCGATTTATCCAGTTGAAGTTATGGCTGAACAAACCTTAGGTGAGAACTGGCAGAAAGACTTTATTAATTCTGTGGCAATTGAAAAAATACTACTATAAGAACATAATTACAACAGATTATTGCATTCACACATCATCATCATGATAAAATTAGAGGCTATTAGCTTCAATTAAGAGCTCCGCTCTTATGATTTTAATAATTATAAAAAACAAATAAAAAACTAAGGAGAAAACATGAAAAAAATCATTACTTTATTCGTTGCATTGTTCGCGTTAAATGCTTCAGCTGACTTAAAAGGTCTTGTAGATGGTATTAACAACTCTTCCACACCTGCAGATCTTGTAGCGTCTGGATGGGCTGCAAACGACGGTGGCAAGGGTTATAAAATACTACAAATCGTTGTAAAAGGAACCGATATGGCAGCCGAATTGCATTTGGATAAAACTGGAAAAATTGTCGCTTCAAAAATGGGCGCAGATTCTAAATTAGACCCTTCTGTTGACTACAAAATGATGGCAACTGCAGAAGATTGGAAAGAAATGGGCACTGGAGATAAAGGCCCGATGTATCATATGTCGCCTCTAGGTGGACTGTCATTTGAAGGCCCTATGGTTGAAGCAATGAAAAATATGGGTCCGTTTGAGAATTTCTTAATTCAAATCGGAAGCAACCTATAAGCTATCAAAGCTTTATTCGCAGATGTTCTTATCTGCGTTAACATACACCCAGGCGCTTTTGCCTGATTTTAACTTCCCCATAATACGTTGATACTCATCAACTTCATATTTGTCTGACTGGGCTAATTCTTCAGCAGTAATTTCAAATACCATTCCAGGTATTTCATCAGTAGTATTACAAGCAAGTATTGCAATAGGATGGTGTGTCTCACCGCTAAGCGCTACAACAGCTTCATCTTTAATTTCGACCATCTCTAATTGATAACCCAATAACGCATCATCATAGCCAACTAACTTTCGTCTAAACGTCTCTAACTGCACCTCGACATTCTGTAAAGTTCCATAAGAAAAAAGTAATTCGGTGGTAATCATAAAAAGTCAAGCTAGTATGTCGTCAATTTGACTGTTGATTATATATGAATCAGTTCATGAAAAAAATCCAATATTTTCATTGCCCATCAGTGCGCATTAAACTAAAAAATAATCATGCTTATCAACAATTTAGTTAATGATTAGGCGCATAGTTCTTTATATGAGGTAGAGTGAGTGACTGCATTGTAAAATACAATAATGAGGAGACATTAATAAAAACCAACACAATCAAAGAAGTATTGTTTATATTTTTCTTGGGGAGATAAATATAAACTATACTGACGATATTATCTAACTAATTGATCTTAGTGTCTATTATGGATAACCATATATCTTTAAAAAAATATTGTGAATAATTATCTCGAAATATAAACTGACATTTTGACTAAATCAGGCAAAGATGTTGCTTTCATTTTTTTCATTACACGCGACCTGTGGGCCTCTACGGTAGGTATTGAAATATTTAATACTTCTGCAATATTTTTATTCATACAACCTGATACAACTTGATTAAAAATCAATATTTCTTTCTGAGTCAAGGTTTGATAATTTTCTAAAATATTCATTTTATCTTTAAATACCTTGTTTGCTTCAACGACTTTATTGAGAAGCACTTCTGGATCAAACGGCTTTTGAATAAAATCAAATGCACCTAACTGCATAGCTTGAACTGCCATATCAACACTACCATGGCCGGTAATAAATATAGTAGGCTGAATACAGCCTAATTCATTCAACTTTCTCTGTAATTCCAAGCCATCCATTTCATCCATACTAATATCAGAAATTAAGCATCCTTTCATATCCAAGTGGCTTATCTCATCCAAATAATCAATTGCATTCTCAAAAACAATTAAATTGTATTCATATACTCTGAAAAAATTTGATAAAGAATTTCTGATCTCCTTATCATCATCAATCAAATATAAAGTGGGTAGTGTTTTATTGTTCATCTGCTTTAGGTAATGTAATCATGAAGGTTGCGCCTTTAGATGAAGAAGATTCTAAAGTTAGATCTCCACCATAAGACCTAATAATACTCCTACTCAAACTAAGACCCAATCCCAGGCCTTCAGTTTTATTAAGTGACTTATTAGATTTAAATAGTTTAAACACATTTAAAACATCAGTAACACCAGGACCAGTATCTTTAACACTAATCGTCACATGATTACCAACCGCATTAGTAGAAATACTTAAAATTCTTTGTTTGTTTTGTTGCTCACTCATTGCGCTAATTGCATTATTACATAGATTAAGCAACACTTGATCAAATTCAACGATACTTAGATAAACTAACGGCAACGGGGATTTAAGCGAATTTTTTACTGTAATCTTATGTTTGCCAATATCGCGCTCAATTAATTCAAGGACTTTATCAATTTGGTTATTAACATTAACTATTTGAGGGTTAACCTTTTTAGTAGATAAAAATGTACGAATATTATCAATAACATCCACACAATGGTCTGTTTTTTTACCAAGACTGTTTACCACTTTGGCAATAGAATCGTTTGATATGACGTCTGTATCGTTAAGCATCTTTTCAACAACCTTTGCGTCAATTTTTATTGATGTTATAGGTTGTGCAATCTCATGAGCAATTTCAGAAAGCAGTTGGTCAACCGATCTAACTCTAGAGAGTCGCTCTAACTCAGCCTTGTATTGATTAATTTTTTTAGTTCGTTTGTTTCTAATATACCAAATACTGATAATTATCGATATCAATAAAATCGCTAAGAATTGGTAATATTTTTTTATGAAAAACAACACTACGGGGTCGCTATAAACACTAATTCTATGTTTTTTTAACAGCTTGTGAATAACTTGGTAATCTGCCACATTCGTCCATTTGGCGACATTGTATTGACCTGGATATGCGCTAGATGACCACAACTCCTTTTCAACTAAGGTGGTTAGCCAAGGATCTGCTTCAGCTGTTGCTGAGAAGGACCACTCCGGCACTAGGTGGGTAGATAATATATAAGGAAAATCAGGCTTAAAATCCAAGACTTTAATGTCAGATAATCGGACTTTTCCAGCTTTACTTAACTTTTCTAACACACCTGTGCGAATCACGCCGGCGTCTACCATTCCCTTGTTAACAGCGTCAACAATGTTGTCTTGCCTGCCTAAATAATCAATCCGAGTAAAATCAGTGTCGGGGTTAATGCCTTGTGATAATAAATAATCATAACCTAGGATCCACCCTCCTAATCCAGAAGGGTTAGCGCCTGCAAAGGTCTTACCTATAAGATCTTTTAATGAGTTAATCTTTGTATTGCGTGCCGAGGTGATAATGACCGAACCAAATTGTGAAACTCCGCGCTTGTCAACCTTGGTCAATATGGGGGTTATATTACTTAAGTATTGCAGTTCAGCGGTTGAAACTGGCTGGGTGATAACATAATCAACTTTACCTTCTGCAACTAATTGTCGTAACAACGACACATTTTGCGCTTCAATTATTAATAATTCAAAATAATAATTAGGTAGTTTCTCATTTAAGAAATCAACTGTTGACTGCCATTTTTTATCGGCTGCAGAGGTGCCTAAAAATGATTGTACTGCTATAGAAATTCTTTCTTTAGCCTGTGTTTCAGCTATTGACGTGTGCGATAGAAGACATAACCATAAGACTAAGAACGAGTTTATTATGAAACTACGATTCAACATTTGACTACTGTGTTGACTGCCCAACACTCAAAACAATAAGCTTATCCATGTCAATCAAGTTTTCAAAAGACCTTTGAATATCTTCGGCGCTAATACCTCTAATCTTGTTGGTAAAACCACTCAAATAGTCCAATGGTAAATCATAAAAGCCAATAATGGATAGATAAGTCAGGATATTGGCATTGCTTGCTGTCTCTAGGGCGAAACCGCCGATAATGTTATCCTTTCCATCTTGGAGTTTTTGGCTATCAATCGTATTATTTATGAAATTTCTGAGTGTTTGAATAGAGATATTTTTAGCCTCAAGTGCTTGATTATTTTTAGTTTGCAGGCGCATCATAAAAATACCGTTTGACTGCATCTTACTAAAATAACTATAAGCCGAATAAGCTAAACCTTTTTTCTCACGAATCTCACCACTAAGAATCGATGTTAAGCCACTACCACCAAGAATATGATTACCTAAATACAGCGGATAATAGTCAGGATGGGTGCGATTAACTCCAGTTTGACCAATAAGCAAGTGTGTTTGCTTTGAAGGGAACTCAATATGAATAGTTTGTGGCTGCTCAAGTGGTAACACCATAAGATTGGTTTTAGCTTTTTTCCCAATATTAAGTCCATGAGAAATCTGTCTCGAAATCTGCTTAGCTTTTTCTCTGCTAATATCTCCCACCAAAGCAATAGTGAGATTTTTAGCAACATAAAATTGACGGTAATGCCGCTTTAAGTCTTTAATTGATATTGGATTAATGCTTTCTTGAGTGCCGATTTTGGCGTGTGCATAGGGATGGTCTGCAAACACGGCCTTGTCGAAGGCCAATGATGCGATATTGGCTGGTGACTGCTTAGATGCCTCAATAGCGCGCAAAGTTTGGCGCTTTTCTCTACTTAAGTATTTTTGCTTAAAACTTGGCTGAGTAATCACTTCAACAAAAGTATCTAAAGATTTTTTTAAAATTAATGGTTTTGAAAGTGTGCGCAATGACACAATTGACATGTCTTTAAGCGAGTTGGTTGAAAACTGTGCACCAACCGACTCAAAAGCATTAATAATTTGCTCTTCATCATGGTATTTCGTGGCTGTACCTAGTAGCGCACTGGTGAGTGATGCCAAACCATATTGATCACTATCCCTAGAAGCGGCGGCATCAAAATTCAGCTGAATATCTAGCATCGGCAAGCCCTTGGTTTGTGCGAAAAGCACTTTAGCCCCTTCGGGGGTTGTCCAATGCTGAATGTTGAGCTTAGCTTGTACGCTTGTTGCTAACAACAAAAACAATATCAAAATTCTCATTTAATCTCCTGTGGAATTAATTCAACTGAATTAGCCTCGTCAAAATTAAGATATTGCTTGGCAGCTGCTGAAACCTCAGTGGCACTGATGTTGTTCATATTGTCGACATATGTAAACATTTTATCAATACCTAGACCTACCGTTGATAGCATGCCTAAGTAATAAGACTGAGTAGATATTTGATCTTGCTCAAAGACAAAGTCAGCCTCAAGTTGCGCTTTGGTGCGAGATAATTCGCCTTGAATGAAACCAGGATTGTTGATCAACTCAACCACTTGAGCTTTGATGGCTGTAAGCACTGTATCATTACTTACACCATTGGCTGGTACAAAACTCAGAGTGAACAATGTGTCGTACTTATCATATAAGCGATAACCAACGCCAATACTGGAGGCGATTTGTTGATTTCTAATGAGTGCTTTTGATAAACCATTATCAAGCACATAAGCCAACATCTCTAACACATATGCATTATGCTCATCTTTGATGGTTTTAAGACTTGGCACAGGAAATGACAAGGCGTAAAAAGGCAACTCAGCTTTAAGCTTTAAGGTGCGTGATTTTCCTGTGTGTGCAATCGATGGATTTTGTATATTTTTGATATTTGGATTATGCTCATACACACTAAAATAGTGTTTAGCTAAAGCAATGACATTGTTAGGATCTACATCGCCCACTACTACTAAAGTGGCATTGTTTGGTGCATAGTATGTTTCATACCAAACTCTAAGATCATCCAAGCTATAGGTTTCTATGTCTTTTTGAAAACCAATCACCGGTGAATGGTAAGCACCTTTAGCATCAAACGATATCAAACGTAAGTTTTCATAAACTTTTGAATTGGGCTTGTCCTCTACCCGCATACGACGCTCTTCGATCACCACTTGCCTTTCCTTGGCAAGCTCTCGATTAGAAAAAGTAAGATTACGCATACGATCTGCTTCCATCTTGATAGCTAACCCTAACTTAGACTTGTGCATTTTTTGATAATAAGCAGTGAAGTCTTTTGAAGTAAAGGCGTTTTCGTCTCCACCATTTCTAGCGATAATTTGTGAGAATTCACCCGATTTGTAAGCATGGGTGCCTTTAAACATCATATGTTCTAACATATGAGAAACGCCTGTTATTGGTCGCGATTCATCACTAGCGCCAACCTTATACCAAAGTTGTGAAATAAATACCGGTGCACGTGAGTCGGTTTTTACAATAATTTTCAAGCCATTATCTAGTGTAGCCTGAGTAATGCCTTGCTTAACCAAATCAAGTGAGTTAGCAAATAAAGAATGAGACAAACCAAAGAATAGTAAAATTAGTGCTTTCATAATTCAATCATTATAGCCACAAGCCTTGTTTAATTTTTTTAAAAAAGATAAATCTAAAGCAGAAGAAAAGTCTGCTTCATTAAAAGAACGTTTAGTCAAATCAAGACAGAAGCTGGGTTCTGGCCTGTCTGCATTGTTACTAGGAAAAAAATCGATTAATGACGATTTGCTTGACGAGCTAGAAATGTTACTTATTACTGCTGATATTGGTATCAATACTACCGATAAAGTTTTAGAAAATGTACGCAAAAATGCAAGCAGAAAAACCCTTAAAGATTCAGATAGCTTGTATGAATTTTTAAAAAATGAGTTGGCAAAACTACTGATTGAAGACAACCAGCTTAATACCGATATTAACGAAACCTTTGTGATTTTAGTAGTAGGCATCAATGGTGCCGGTAAGACCACCACCATTGGCAAACTAGCCAAATCGTTTC
Source organism: uncultured Candidatus Thioglobus sp. (assembly GCA_910595805.1). Next base: position 72,652 of record CAJVCK010000001.1, read on the forward strand.
AAAATCAAGGTAAGTCAGTTATGCTAGCTGCAGGTGATACTTTCCGTGCAGCCGCGGTAGAGCAATTAAAAGTATGGGGCGAGCGCAACGAAATACCAGTTGTTGCTCAAGCTACTGGCGCTGATGCAGCTTCGGTGATTTATGATGCGTATGAGTCGGCTAAAGCTAAAAATATTGATATTCTCATTGCTGACACTGCTGGAAGATTGCACACACAAGGTAATCTTATGCAAGAGCTAGAAAAGATCAAACGTGTGCTCAAAAAACATAACGATGAGGCGCCACATGAAACCATGCTGGTAATTGACGGTGGCTCAGGGCAAAATGCCGTTAATCAAGCTATTGAGTTTAACAAAGCTATTGAACTTAGCGGGATCAGCATTACTAAGTTAGACGGCACTGCTAAAGGAGGGGTGTTATTTGCAGTTTCTGATGAACTCAATTTGCCAATACGCTATATTGGTGTTGGTGAAAGTATTAACGACCTAAAGCCATTTGATACTACCGAATTTATTGATGCATTGTTTAGCGAGTAATTACCAACTTACCAATCATCTCACGCCTTTCAATCGTCGAATGCGCTTTAACGATATTCTCCAAATTAATCGGTGTTAGTGTTTTAGTTAATGTAGATTTAACTTTCCCGCTATCAATTAAGTCCGCCACTTTATTTAATAGTCCATGCTGTTGAATCAAGTCATCGGTTGCAAACATAGAGCGGGTAAACATCATTTCCCAAACTAAAGTAATACTTTTGGCTTTAAGTAAATTAAGGTTGTGATCTTTTCCTGCATTAGCCAAAAGACAAATACTGCCTTGTGGTGCAATTAAATCAGCCATAGTTTCAAAATAATCATCTGGATCACCCATGCAAAGAATGAAATTAGGCGCTTCAAGGTTATTATCTTTAAATTGCCTCAAAAGATCATGATGATTAATCACAACATCAGCGCCCATTTTTTTACACCAGTCTTTAGATTCAGCACGAGAAGCTGTAGCAATAACTTTTATACCAGTTACTTGTTTAGCAAATTGGATTGCCATAGATCCTACACCGCCAGCCGCACCGATTAATAATAAAGTTTTGTCTTGGTCTGAACTAGAAATTTTTAAACGATCGAATAGCGATTCCCAGGCGGTAATACTTGTGAGTGGTAGAGCTGCTGCTTGAGCATAACTAAAAGAAACCGGCTTACGACCAACAATTCGCTCATCTACCAATTGATGGTTAGCATTAGAGCCATCTCGCGTGACGTCACCCGCATAAAAAACTTCATCGCCTACTTTAAACAATGATGTTTTGTTGCCCACTTCAAGCACAACACCGCAAGCGTCAAAACCTAAAATAACAGGTAACACCTGTTTATTGGTAATGGTTTGTTTAACTTTAGTATCTATGGGGTTGATGGAAATTGCACGTATCTCAACCAAAAGATCATGTGCTAATGGCGACTCTATTTCTCTTTCAAACTCAATAAAATCAATGCCATTAAACCCGATTGCCTGCATAAGGGTTTTATTGGCGAGTGTTTTGTTCGATACGTAACATTGCCAGCATCATAACAAACATAATGAAGGCGCCTAAAGCTGCAGCTGCCATATTTAAAGTGATAAACCCTACTGCCTTTTGCGCTTTTATAGAGTTCATTTTCAATAAATTTCTTTGTGTTTGAAGATTAACTTGGGTGGAGAACTGATGATCGTGCCATTTAAGAAAATCATCAATATCAGTTTGATGGTTACTTGTATTTAATAATTGTGGAGTTAATTCTGCCAATGAGGCAACATAAGCCAATTGAAGCTCTTTAGAATAGGTGTTTGTTTTAATTTTAAGTAAAATTTCTACACGATCTCGTAGATTAACCTTACTAACAACACTATCTGGTAAAAGCTTTAAATTATCGACAATAGTATTTAAATGTGTATTGAATATTGGGGTATCGATATCCCCTGTATTGAAAGTTGCAGCCACTTTTTTATTAGTACTTAGGGGTTGAGTGTTAATTGGGTTTTGATATTGAGAAAAATTAATAATAGGTGTATTAATCTTATCGCTAATTTCAGCGTTAAGTTTCTCATAACTAACAAGGCCGAATATTACAACTGCTGCAAATGCAATAAGTGCAAACAATAAACCGATGCGTTGCACAATCATAAAAAAATTCTTTTCTAAAAATTTCAACATACTTAACTACCTATTATTTATTTGATCAAAAATCTCATCCATTTTTTCTGCTAATTCAGCGTCTAACTGGGTTATGCAACCTTCGCTATGAGTGGTTAAATCAACGGCAACAGTCTTGTAAACATTAGACCATTCAGGGTGGTGATCCATCTTTTCGGCCACAATTGCTACTTGCGTCATAAAACCAAAGGCTTGAATAAAATCTCTAAAAACAAAAACCTGTTGCAACTTTTCATCAACAATCTTCCAATTTTTTAATTGATCTAAAGATTGTTGACTAATTGGCAACGACATCATTATCCTTTTAACAATTCTTTTGCACCAAGCAGAATTAGTTTGTTAGCCAACTCCACGCCTAATGATTCTGAATTTTTAACATGGCCGACAACTTGTCTCTTTATAATTTGACCAGTAGTAACATTACCCACTAAACCTGTCAGTGTAATTTCACGGTCGGAAATCGTTGAAAACCCAGCGATTGGAACCGAACAACCACCCTCAAGATGAGCGTTCATCGCTCTTTCAGCACTAACTCGATGTGTCGTTTCTTCATCAACTAATGGTGCAATCAAATCTAAGATTTCCTGGTCATTTTCTCGGATCTCTATCCCGACTGCACCTTGCCCTACAGCTGGTAACGATTGATCTGCAGTGATTTGCTGCTTAATACGATCTTCAAAACCAAGGCGTATGAGTCCAGCACAGGCCAATATAATTGCATCATATTCGCCATCATCAAGCTTTTTAAGACGTGTATTTACGTTGCCACGTAAATCGAGTATTTCCAGATCAGGTCGAATAGCTTTGAGTTGCACAATACGACGCATCGAGCAAGTGCCAACTTTAGCACCCTGGGGAAGGTCATTAATACTATCAAAATTATTCGAGACAAACGCATCAAATGGATTTTCACGCTTGAGTATCGCACCCAATTCAAATCCTAGCGGGATTTCATAAGGCACATCTTTCATCGAATGTACCGCAATATCTGCAATACCTTCCATCATCCCCACTTCAAGTTCTTTAATAAACAAACCTTTTCCACCAATTTTAGATAAAGGGGAATTTAAGATTTGATCACCCTTTGTGGTCATCTTAACCAACTCAATTTTTAGATCAGGATGGTGTTGCTCTAATCTAGCTTTAACGTGCTCAGCTTGCCACAAGGCTAGCGGACTTTTACGTGTTGCAATTTTTAAGGTTTTCTTCATACTTTGTATTAAAATAAGGCGAATGATTCGTTATAGTCTACTTTTTTTATTCTTATTTACAAATGTCAGTATAGCTGAAGAACTCAGTCTGCCAGTTGCAAAAAATTTCTTTATAGACTCTCAAAAAGTTTGGAAACAAAAAACACCTATTTTAATAATGTTTTCTATCCCTGACTGTCCATATTGTGAAAAAATCAAAGAAGATGTAATCGGCCCTATGGCCAAAATGAAAGAATACCAAGATAAAGTTATTATTCGAAATGTTAATGCTCAAAGTTTTGACGATCTCACCAATTTTTATAACGAAGAGGTGACGCACAACGAGTTTGCTTTTAAATACGCAGTTAACTTTTTCCCAACAGTGATTCTAGTTGACAATTACGGAGCAAGCCTGGGTAAAATCATTGGCGTATCTAGTGAAGAATATTATTGGACTGATCTAGACGATATGATTGAAAAATCAACTAAAAAATTAGACAAACGAATGAGTGCAGCATTATGACAAAAAAAACTAACCAATCTTGGGGTGGACGCTTCAATGAACCGACTGACGAGTTCGTAAAGATTTTCGGCGCTTCGGTGTTTTTTGACAAAATCCTTGCACCATATGATATCCAAGGCTCAATTGCACATGCGACGATGCTTAGTGAAGTCGGCCTTCTTACAACAGAAGAAAAAGATCAGGTTGTCAAAGGTCTTAATCAAATTTTAGCTGAAATTGAAGCGGGTGAATTCAAATGGTCAGTCGCACTTGAAGATGTGCACATGAATGTTGAATCTCGTCTAACTGAGATCTGTGGTGATGCTGGAAAAAAATTACACACCGGTCGGTCGCGTAATGACCAAGTGGCTACTGATATTCGTTTATATCTACGTGATCAAGTTGATGGAATTAGTGTAGAAATTAAACGACTACAATCAGCACTGCTCGACTTAGCTGAAAAAGAAGCTAGTACCATTTTGCCTGGCTTTACCCACTTACAAGCCGCCCAGCCTGTAAGTTTTGGACACCATATGATGGCCTATTTTGAAATGCTATCACGCGATGCCGAACGCCTAGTTGACGCTCAAAAACGTATCAATACAATGCCATTAGGCAGTGCGGCGCTAGCGGGCACAACTTACCCGATTAATCGTCAGCGTACGGCAGAGCTTCTAGGTTTTGAGCGTATTTGTAACAATTCGCTTGATGGTGTTAGTGACCGAGATTTTGCGATTGAGTTTTTATCAGTAGCTAGCATGATTATGATGCATTTATCACGTTTTTCAGAAGAGTTGATTCTTTGGTCAAGTGCACAATTTGATTTTATTGAACTGCCAGACGCTTTTTGCACAGGATCATCTATCATGCCGCAGAAGAAAAATCCTGATGTGCCAGAATTAGTGCGTGGAAAAACTGGTCGTGTATATGGCAACCTTACTTCATTATTAACTATTATGAAGTCACAACCACTCGCTTACAACAAAGACAATCAAGAAGACAAAGAGCCACTGTTTGATACAGTTGATACACTCAAGGCTTGCTTGCGTGTGTTTGCTGACATGGTGCCAACCATTGAGGCTAAACGCGATAACATGTACAATTCAACCAAAAAAGGCTACACAACCGCCACTGACTTAGCAGACTATCTAGTTAAAAAAGGCCTGCCTTTCCGCGATGCACATGAGGTTGTTGGTCAATCTGTGTCTTACGGTATTGAGCACCAAAAAGACCTTAGCGAATTAAGCCTTGAAGAGCTGCAAACCTTTGATGATCGTATTGAAAATGATGTATTTGATGTACTTTCATTGGAAGGCTCTCTTTGTGCACGTGATCATCTAGGTGGCACAGCGCCTAACCAAGTTAAAGCTGCAATTCAAGAGGCGCGGAAAACGCTCAAGTAATGCGACTTATTTTTGCAGGTACGCCTGATTTTTCAGAAGGTGTGTTAGAAGCTTTAATTGCCAACGATCATGAAATTGTCGGTGTGTATTGTCAGCCAGATCGCCCTAAAGGACGTGGTCGCGTTCTCACTGCATGCCCAGTAAAAGAAAAAGCCTTGGAGCATGGCTTGCCTATCTTTCAGCCTGAGAGCTTAAAAGATGAAACCGAACAACAAGTCTTAGCCAATCTTAATGCAGATGTCATGGTGGTGGTAGCCTACGGACAACTCTTGCCTAAAGTCGTATTAGAATCCCCTAAATACGGCTGTCTTAACATACACGCATCACTCTTACCACGCTGGCGTGGTGCAGCTCCTATTCAACGAGCTATTATTTCTGGTGATAAGCAAACTGGTATTGGCATCATGCAAATGAACGAAGGCCTGGATACGGGTGACATTTTGCTAGAGAAAGTCTGTGATATTACAGATACTGATACTGCACAATGCTTACATGATAAATTAGCCAGCTTAGGTGCTCAAGGCATCGTTGAGGCACTAAATAATATCGACAACTTATCACCAAGCGCACAAAACAAAGCGGGTATAACCTACGCTAAAAAGCTTAGCAAGGAAGAGGCTTGGATTGACTGGAATAAATCCGCAGTAAAAATTAACCAACAAATTAGAGCTTTTAACCCTTATCCTATTGCACAGACTAATGCCAGTAGTGATAAATTTGATTCTAAAGTATTGCGTATTTTATCCGCAACTGTTATTGAAACGAATGCTAGCAATAGCCCTGGGGAGGTTATTAATTGCACTAAAGGAGAATGCACTGTTGCTACCGGCAATGGAATATTGAGTTTAAATGTGGTTCAGTTAGCAGGAAAAAAAGCGCTTAATATTAAGGACTTCACTAATGCCTACAGATTAACTAAACTAGACTAAATAAACCATAAGAGAAAACACTAAGAAAAGACATGGCATTTTCAACCTGCATTTTACTTATTCTGTAATCTTAGTTACTTTCTCTGAGTAATATGTCAATCCTAATTGATTTAAAGCACTTTCAACTGCTTCTACAGCATCAAGAACGGAACAATGAAAAACTTCTCCAAGTCTGGAGTATTTGAAAAATTTATCTGCAAGGATTTTATGCGAAACCTGTTCAACAATTTCTGCAGATTCAGTATAAAAAACAGTATTAATGCTAAATTTTCCTACCAGCACTTCTTGTTGTTCAAAAATTTTTATACGGCGCTTTATCGTGTTAACTTTTCTTGTTATTGAGCTCTTTTCATTTCCACAAGCTGATCTTTTCTCAACATTTAAATCATGTAAATATTTTTGAGCTAAAGATGTATTCTTTTCAAGAGGTGGCTCATTTCCACCAGGGCAAATTCTTCCACTTACGATATGCTTCTTAATTAAACCACTAGCATCTATATAGCGTTTATAGCCACAAATTTGGCATGTGACCTTCTTTTCTGACCATTGGTTATTTAAATCTATAAGCCTATCCTTAACGCTAGTTGTCCATAGATGTGTTATACCAACTTTAACCAGTTTAGCTTTCTTATTCTCAAATATATAAACTGCTTCCATCAAAATTTAATAGTTTGATTAAAATATTAACACACTATTTTCTTGCTGCCCACAAATCCAATCTGCCTCCAAGCTTCATAGGCAACGATCGAGACACAATTAGCAAGATTCAGACTTCGAGAACCGTCTTGCATTGGTAATGAAACCCAATCAAACTGATTAGCCACATCCTCTGGCAGTCCTTTGGTTTCAGGGCCAAACAGAAATGAGTCTCCTGGCTGGTACGCCACATCGGTGTATTTTTTATTTGAGCCCGTCTCTACCGCGAAAATCCTTTCAGGTTTAGCTCGATCTATATAGTCTTGTAAATTTTCATACTCATAGACTTGAGCCAATTCTTTGTAATCTAATCCTGCCCTCTTTAGGCGCTTATCAGTTATTTCAAAACCAAAGGGTTTGATCAAGTGTAGGCTACATCCCATATTAGCCGATAGACGGATAAGGCTACCGGTATTGTTAGGTATCTCGGGTTCGAATAAGACTAAATTTAACATAATATTTTATTTACGCACTTGAATATCGTTATATCATCCCATAGATAGTAAGCAACTTAAGAAAAAAACATCAAGATAAATACATGGATATTAATAAATTAACCGCTCAATTTCAACAAGATTTAGCCAATGCGCAATCACTTGCCAATGACAAAAATCATAGTGTAATTGAGGCAATGCACGTACTTAATGCAATGGTTAGTAATCCGTCAAGTACTGTTAGCAGTCTATTGTCACAATGTTCAACAGACTTTGCTAAATTGAAGAACGAAATTGATGTACGAATGAATCAACTGCCTTCTTTGGACAATCCAACCGGGGGCATTAATATATCGCAAAATTTATTACGCCTATTGAATCAAACTGATAAATTAGCCATCAATCGTGGGGATAGTTACCTAACTACCGAGTTACTTTTATTAGCCATTATCAAAGGCAATGATGAAACAACTGAAATACTAAAAAATCATGGTGTAAATGAAACACAACTCACAACTGTGATTGACAACCTAAGAGGAGGTGAAACTGTGAATAACCAAAATGCTGAAACTCAGAGAGATGCACTCAATAAATACACACAAGATTTAACCGAACTTGCTACACAAGGAAAGCTTGATCCTGTTATTGGTCGTGACGGAGAAATACGCCGTTCGATTCAAGTATTGCAACGACGAACTAAAAACAACCCAGTGCTCATTGGTGAGCCTGGTGTTGGCAAAACTGCGATTGCTGAAGGCTTGGCACAGCGCATTATTAACAATGAAGTGCCTGAAGGTATTAAAGGTAAACGACTATTGTCACTAGATATGGCGGCCTTGGTTGCCGGGGCTAAATACAAAGGTGAATTCGAAGAAAGAATGAAAGCCGTACTTAAAGAAGTGGAAACGGCAAATGGTCAAATTATTTTATTTATTGACGAGCTCCACACTATGATGGGCGCTGGTAAAGGCGAAGGATCAATGGATGCCGGTAACATGCTAAAACCTGCACTGGCTCGTGGCGACCTTCACTGCATGGGTGCCACGACACTGGATGAATATCGCCAATATATTGAAAAAGACTCTGCCATGGAGCGTCGATTCCAAAAGGTATTAGTTGATGAACCTACTGAAGAGGATACCATTGCTATCTTACGCGGTCTTAAAGAGAAATACGAGGTGCATCATGGTGTAGAGATTACTGACCCTGCAATTATTGCTGCGGTTACCTATTCAACAAGATATATTACTGACAGGCAGCTGCCCGATAAAGCCATTGACCTAATTGATGAAGCAGCTTCACAAATTCGCATGGAAATTGATTCAAAACCCGAGTCAATGGACAAACTTGATCGCAAACTAGTGCAGCTTAAAATTGAGCGCATGGCGTTGAAAAAAGAGAAAGACAAGGCCTCTAAAGAGCGTTATAAAGAACTGGTATCCGTCATTAAAGACCTTGAAAAAGAATATTCTAACTTAGAAGAAGTTTGGAAAAGAGAAAAGCTCGTGGTACAAGGTGCGCACCACCTCAAGGAAGAATTAGAACAAGCTAAAATCGACCTTGAAACAGCGCATCGAAATAATGACTTAGCCAAAATGAGTGAACTCCAGTACGGAAAAATACCAGAACTTGAAGCTAAAATCACACAAGCAGAAAGTGAAGATTCACAAGAAATGACACTACTACGAAACAAAGTTACTGAAGATGAAATTGCCCATATTGTTGCTCGTTGGACAGGCATTCCTGTGGATAAAATGATGGAAGGCGAAAAAGACAAACTTTTACAGATGGAAGGGATTATTCATAAGCGTTTGGTCGGGCAAGACAAAGCGGTCAAAGTAATATCAGATGCAGTTCGTCGTTCACGTGCAGGCTTGTCTGACCCTAATCGTCCTGATGGTTCATTTTTATTTATGGGCCCTACTGGCGTGGGTAAAACTGAACTCACTAAAGCTTTGGCAGATTTCTTGTTTGATACCGAGCAAGCTATTGTGCGTGTGGACATGAGTGAGTTTATGGAAAAACATTCAGTGTCCCGTTTGATTGGCGCACCTCCTGGATATGTGGGTTATGAACAAGGTGGCGTACTAACCGAGGCCGTACGTCGTAAGCCGTATTCAATTATTTTGCTAGATGAAATAGAAAAAGCCCATCCTGATGTGTTTAATGTACTATTACAAGTTTTGGATGATGGTCGCTTGACTGACGGACAAGGTCGTACGGTTGACTTTAAAAACACAGTGATTGTAATGACATCAAACTTGGGTTCGCATCTTATTCAGGAAAACCCTGGAAAAAACATAAGCACTGAGCTTACTAAGATTATTGGTGAGCATTTTCGCCCTGAGTTTGTTAATCGTATTGATGAGATTGTAACTTTTAACAATCTTGAAAAGGACCAAATAAAAGGCATTGCACAATTGCAAATTAAAATCCTACAAGCACGCTTATCTAAACTTGATCTTAAGTTAGCGCTTAATGATGAAGCTATGACTATGATCGTTGACAGAGGTTATGATCCAGTTTTTGGCGCACGACCAATCAAACGTACCATTCAGCAATTATTAGAAAATCCATTGTCACAAAAGATTCTTGCTGGAGAATTTATGCCTGGTGCTACGATTAACGCTACCGTTGCCAATGCTGAGATTGTCTTTTCTTAAGTAGACAAAGCCCTATCATCCATAGAGATTGATATAATCAAACTCTATGGATGATTATATCAAAATTGCAAAAAATGGCTTATGGAACAACAACCAAGCTTTAGTTGCTTTGTTGGGCTTGTGTCCACTATTAGCAGTCACCAATAATATTGTAAATGCTATTGGCTTAGGGTTAGCCACAACCTTTGTTTTAATCGCCTCAAATACGACCATATCTATCTTTCGAAATCAAATTCGAAAAGAGGTTCGAATACCTATTTTTGTTTTGTTGATTGCCTCTTTTGTAACTATTGTTGAATTGATAATGCAATCGTATTTTTATGATTTGTATTTAATTTTAGGTATTTTTGTACCGTTAATTGTAACCAACTGCGCCATTTTAGGTAGAGCTGAAGCTTTTGCCAATAAAAATACTTGGGATAAATCAGCACTCGACGGATTAATGATGGGTATTGGTTTTTCCGTAGTGCTGGTCATATTAGGAGCTATGCGAGAGCTAATAGGTTCTGGAACTTTGTTTGATCAATCAAACTTGCTACTCGGCGGCTTAGGTGATACACTAAGTATCACAGTATTTGAAGATTATCAAGGCACGTTATTGGCAATTCTACCGCCAGGGGCATTTATCGGTCTTGGTTTGATTGTAGCTGTTAAAAACCTTATTGATTTGAAAGCAGTTGAAAAATCAAAATCAATCTCAGTCAATAAAAGTATTGGAACAACAAACCTTATTAACTCATAAACAGGAGAGTCATGAAAAAACTTATTATATTATTAACCAGTTTATTGGCATTTAGTGCGAATGCTGAAGGCGAAAAAACCAAAGAAGTGTTTATTTCTCCAGGCGTGGTATCTGTTGATATTATCCATCAAGGAAAAACTGTAAAATTACAAAGAAATCAAGATAGAGAACACGAAATATCAAATTTTTATCTTAAAACTACCCGTGGAAAAATTCAAAAAATGTACCCATTTGCGCCTCATGCAGTTGAAACTATTGGCGAACTTGATGTAATTGATTATGTAAAACAAATATCAGCAGGCGATGATAATATCGTGGTAATTGACACGCGTACACCTAACTGGCCAGTAATTACTGGTGGAATTCCAACAGCAATCAATATTCCGTATACGCACTTTAAGAAAAAAACAACTGCATTAGAGATTATGGAAGATCAATTAGGTGTACAAGTAGATGATACTTGGGACTTTAGCTATGCCAAGACATTGGTTATGTATTGTAATGGCATTTGGTGTGGTCAAACGCCAGCTGCTGTTAAAGCGTTACTGAGTTACGGCTATCCTGCTGCTAAAATTAAATATTACCGTGGTGGCATGAATGCATGGAAGTCTCTAGGACTAAAAACCGTCAATCTATAAGCCTTGAACACTGTTAATGATTACCTAAAAAGTGGTGTGATTGATATCGCACCACTTTTGTCTTTAGTATTAGGAAAATCCAACACTGATCTTTATACGCAAAATGACCATACTTTAAACGACAAGCAACAAAAGCAACTTTCAAGTTTAATTCAACAGCGAGAACAAGGTGTTCCATTTGCTTATCTTAGTGGAAAAAAAGGCTTTTACCATCTTGATTTTAAAGTTACAAAAGACACGCTGATCCCTCGTCCAGAGACTGAGTTATTAATCGATATTACACTTGATTTATTCAAAAAAAATCAAAAATGTGCTGTATTAGATTTAGGTACTGGTAGTGGCATTATTGCTGTTACTTTAGCCGATATTAATCCACACTGGCAAGTGAGTGCAACAGACTTTTCTCAAATGGCACTTAATGTAGCTCAAACCAATGCAACAAACAATATCAACTTTTCTCAGGGTAGTTGGTTTGATGCGACACCTGGTCAGACCTTTGATATAGTTATTTCCAATCCGCCTTATATTGAAGAAAATGATGACTATTTAGATGACTTAACCTACGAGCCACAAACAGCATTGGTGTCTGGAATAGATGGGCTAAATGATATTCGAATTATTATTAACCATGCGCCTAGACACCTTAACAAAGATGGTTATTTACTGCTTGAGCATGGCTTTAATCAACAAGCAAAAATTGTTAGTTTACTGGATGATAAATTCCATAATATCAAGACTTTCAAAGACTACAATAATAACGATCGTGCGATACTTGCTCAATTAAAATAGACTTACTAGATTTATTTTTCTAAACCTTTTTTAAGCTTGTCAATGTACTTAGAGTCGACTTCACAGTATTTATCTTGTTGCGTAAAATAATCTTCTTCAACCCATGCACTAGAAGGCTTAAATACTGGCACAGTATTTTTTCCTGTTTGTACAATCGTATTATCGGTATAGATAGTGATTTTATCGTCTGAGTAAAAAATTTCTTTGTCAGCAAATGAATTTGTTGATATAAAAAGAAAAACGATCAGTAAATTTTTCTTAAATAATTTCATAACTTTATTCTACAACAAAATAGAAGTTAATTTTTGTAAGTAAACAATAAATTTACAAACGTTTTTTCTTTCTGCAAGGCAAATATTAAATTATACGATTGAACATAGGTGTGACTATGTGATTAATTTTTTTTAAATGTTTAACGCAGAAGAAAGGGAAAAAGACGAAATAAAAAGAAGTTGGTCTATAAGCCGGGTTCTGTAATAGATAGTCATTCATCTACGCACATTGTTGCCAATGCACTTTAGCACTCTACCCGCCACCTTGTACGAGCCGCACCATGGGTGGCCTATTTGAGCTTGCTCCAAGTGGGGTTTACCTTGCCACGGTTGTCACCAAACGCGCGGTGCGCTCTTACCGCACCTTCTCACCTTTTCCCATTACTGGGTAGTCTAAATTTCTGCAGCACTTTCCATTATGTCACCATACCTAGCAGTTAGCTAGCACTTTGCTCTATGGAGCCCGGACTTTCCTCTGAACGTAAACGCCCAGCGACTATCCGACCAACTTCAAGGGTGATTATACTTTAGTCGGGGCTACTTGAATGTTTCGAAAAATATTATGTATGTTCTGTCCGTTACTATCCACAGCAACTGTTACTGGCATATCTTTAACTTCAAACTCATAAATAGCTTCCATACCCATATCTTCAAAAGCAATTTTTTTGGCTTTTTTGATTGATTTTGAAATAAGGTACGCAGCACCGCCCACTGCAATTAAATAACTGGCTTTATACTTCTTAATGCTCTGTGTAGTAGCTTCACCACGCTCAGCCTTGCCAATCATGCCAAAAATACCTGTATTTTCAAACATCATATTAGAAAAACTATCCATACGCGTGGCTGTAGTCGGCCCTGCGGGGCCAATCACTTCATCGCCTACTGCATCAACTGGACCGACATAGTAAATAAATTTATTCTCAAAATTAACACCCTTTGGCAACCCTTTACCACTGTCAAGCATTTGCTTAAGGCGCTTATGTGCAGAGTCTCTTCCAGTAATAATTGTACCTGTTAACAACAAAGTATCGCCAATATTCCAATCGCCCATTTGCGTTCGAGTTAAGGTGTTTAGATCAACATGCTTATACTGTGAATAATCCATTTCTAGATCAGGATAAATATTCATATCTACGTCTGGCAACTCAGCCAAACCTGAACCATCAAGTGAAAAATGCAAATGGCGTGTTGCTGCACAATTTGGAATCATTGCTACCGGCTGTGAGGCGGCATGCGTTGGGTAATCCTTGATTTTGACGTCCAAGACAGTGGTTAATCCACCCAAACCTTGCGCGCCAATGCCTAAATCATTAATTTTATCCATCAAGTCTAGACGTAATTGCTCCACATTAGTTGGGTTGGATTTTTCAGCAATCTTAGCAATATCGATTGGGTCCATTAAACTCTGTTTGGCCATGAGCATGGCTTTTTCTGCTGTACCGCCAACACCAATACCGATAATCCCTGGCGGACACCAACCCGCTCCCATAGTTGGTACTGTTCTTAATACCCAATCAGTCAAGCTATCATCGGGTTGTAATACAGTAAATTTTGCCTTGTTTTCAGAACCACAACCTTTAGCTGCAACTATAAAGTTCACTTGACTCCCCTTTACCACCTTCATGTGAATAATAGCAGGTGTATTATCTTTGGTGTTCGTTCTAGAGAATAAGGGATCCTCAACGATTGATGCACGCAGTGGATTGTCAGGATTTGTATAGGCACGTCTAACCCCTTCATTAATCATGTCTTCTAAAGATAATTCTGCCTCCCAAGTGACGCTCATACCGACTTCAACAAACACATTGACAATGCCTGTATCTTGACACATAGGGCGTTGACCCAAGGCCGACATTTTAGAATTAATTAAAATTTGTGCAATGGCGTTTTTAGCCGACTGATGTGTTTCTTTTTCATACGCATCCGCCATAGCCTGAATAAAGTCTGGTGCGTGATAATAAGAAATATATTGCAAAGCATTACAAACGCTTTCAATTACATGTTTTTGCTTGATTTTCATCTTTATTATGCTTTAAATATTGCCCAATTTTTGCCGAATGTTTATAGTATGATATCTCTTTATTTTAACCAATATTTCACTGGGATTTTTTATGTTTGATTTTTTTAAAGGTCAGAGTCTTTCTATCGATTTAGGCACTGCAAATACATTAATTTATATGGATGGTGCTGTTGCATTAAATGAGCCATCTGTTGTTGCGATTCGCAATGATAGAGGTTCTATGGAGGCTACTGTTATTGCTGTTGGTCAAGATGCTAAAAATATGCTTGGTAGGACACCGGGCTCTATTGAAGCAATTCGCCCGATGAAGGATGGTGTCATTGCAGACTTTAAAGTTACCGAAAAAATGTTACAACATTTTATTAAAAAAGTTTTACGCTCAGGTTTTTTTTCTCCCAGTCCTAAAGTTTTAATTTGTGTCCCTTGTGGTGCTACTCAGGTTGAACGACGTGCTATTAAAGAAAGTGCTGTTGGTGCAGGCGCGAGAGATGTTTACTTGATTGAAGAGCCAATGGCTGCAGCGCTCGGCGCCGGCATGGCAATTGAAGAAGCTTCAGGCGCAATGGTAATTGATATTGGTGGTGGCACAACAGAAATTGCCATTATGTCACTCAATGGCATTGTATATTCTGATTCATTACGTGTTGGTGGCGATGTATTCGACGACAATATTGTTAAATTCGTTCGTCGTGAACATGGCATTATTATTGGTGAAGCTACTGCTGAGCAAATTAAAGAAGAAGTTGGTTCTGCTTTTAAAACCAGTGCAGTTAAAAAAATTGAATTTAGAGGTCGCGATGTTGCTAAAGGTATTCCTGTTAGTTTTGAGGTGACCAACACAGAAGTTAGAGAGGCTTTACAAGAGTCATTAGCGACTGTTGTTGGTGCCGTAAGAACAGCTCTTGAACAAACGCCACCTGAACTTAGTTCAGATATTGCTGAAAATGGTTTAGTGCTTACGGGTGGCGGCGCCCTATTAGAAGGACTAGATAAATTAATTCACCAAGAAACTAACTTGCCAGTGCGTATTGCTGATGATCCATTAACTTGTGTTGCTCGTGGTGGTGGCGTAGCATTAGACATGATTAGCAAGCACAACATGAGTTTCTTAGCTTCTGAGTAATTTAGGAAAATTCAAGAATAAGGGGTGCTAATTATCTAAATTATGCAGTTTATAAAACTCTTTATTCCTCTATTCATTGCAATCTTTTTAATCTTATCAGATCATAAGTATTCTTATCTAGACAACATAAAACAATCAGTCAATACTCTAATCAAAACACCGATTAACTTTGTTGTTAATCAATCTTCTGATTTCTACCAATGGATTAATCAGCAAAGTTCCGTCGAAACTAAGGATACACTGCGTAAACGCAATGACTATTTATCTAACCAAGTAATTGAGTTGAAAGCCAAATTGCAAGCTCAAGAAGCTTTGGAGTCAGACAATAAAAAACTTTCTCAATTGCTTCATGTTAGCTACACCATCAAGAAAAAGAAACTTACTTTAGTTCGTGTAAGCAATATCAGTCAATCTCGCCTTAAGAAACAAGTAACTATAAACAAAGGTAGTGACGATGGTTTAGAAGTTGGGCAAGTCGCCCTAGGCATCGAGGGTGTGGTGGGTCAAATTACACAAGTTACACCACAACATTCAACTGTCCTCATGATTACCGACCCGACTCAACATATACCGGTGCAAAATAAACGCAATGGCATTCGTGGCATTAGCAAAGGTATTGCCTCAGCCCAAGAAAAACTTGATGTAGGATTTATTGAATCTCATTTAGATGTACAACTAGGGGATGTTTTTTTAAGTAGCTCTATTGGCGCTAAATTTCCAGCAGGGCATTTAGTGGGTAAAGTAACTCATGTTGAAAAACATGAAAACAGTCCTTTTTTGCATGTACAGCTTACGCCAATCCAAAGTTCTAGTCAGTTAGAATTTTTACTAATCGTTTCCGAACAATGACAACACTTCAACGACCTTACATTTTTCTAACTAAAATAAGCTTGCTTGCATTAATTTTTAGCTCTATGCCTTTGCCTCAAACTCTGTTGGAAGCATCGCCTTTTTGGATGTTAATTTTTTATATGTATTGGTTAATCAATTGCTCTCCAAAAGAAGGCTTTCAAAAATATTTTTTAGATCAACCATTGTTTACACCTTTAATGCTGGCTTTATTTTTAGGGGCATTAGTAGATATATTGCACGGAGATATTTTGGGTCAAAATTCCATAGCACTTATATTGAGTAGTATTTTTATTATTAAAAATAGATACTATTTTTCTATGCTTGCCAATACAAAAACGCAACAAGTTTATGTTTTCAGTACTGCTAGCATCTATTTGTGTTCAATTTTATTAATACACACTCTCACACAAGGCTTTGAATTTAGTTACTATTTGTTGCTTGCTCCTTTTGCAAGTGCACTTTTTTGGCCTGTGATCAAACTTTCACTATCAAAATTTCAACATTAATAATTAACGACTCATGGAAAAGATCAGTAACACTGCACTAGAAAATAAGATTTTCTCAAGCAGAATGACGCTTGCTATTATTTTTGTTATTGCGCTTACATCTATCTTAATCCTAAGATTGTTTAATTTACAAATCACTCACTTTGATTATTACACCGAAGAAGCGCTTGGCAATCAAATGCATACCTTGCCTATTACGCCAACTAGGGGCAAGATATTTGATCGAAACGGAAAAATATTAGCTACTAATCAACTAGCATACAAGTTAACAATTACGCCAGAGAAAACTGAAATATCAAAAACATTACTTGAACTAAAGCAAGTAGGCTTGATTAGCGACGAAGATATTAAGCTATTTTACAAAAATAAAAAACGTTATAAAAAATTTCATAGTATTCCGTTAAAGCATAATCTAAACGACACTCAAGTAGCTGAATTTTTAGTTAGTAATCGATTTGCTGGTATTGATATTGAGCCGTATTTTCATCGAATTTATCCTTATAACAATTCTAGTGTTCATGCCATTGGCTACGTCTCTAGAATGAATAAAAAAGATAAAAATACTTATGATAAAAAAAACTATCTAGGCACATCTTTTGTCGGAAAAACAGGTATTGAAAAACAATATGAAAACTTATTGCATGGAATTAGTGGCGTTAAACAAATTGAAAGAAATGTAACTGGAAGAATTATTGATTCTCAAATTATTCGGGATCCTAAGCCTGGACAGGATTTGTACTTAAGTCTTGATTTAGATATGCAACAAAAAGCAGAATCTTTATTAAAAGGAAAACGAGGTGCCATTGTTGTTGTTGACACTAGGAATGGCGAAGTCCTGACTTTGGTTAGTACGCCTACTTACAATCCCAACTGGTTTGTAAATGGAATTTCTCATAAAAATTACAACCAATTACAGACGTCGAAAGACATTCCTCAATTAAATCGCACTATTCAAGGTTTATATCCGCCAGGTTCAACTGTTAAACCGATGGTAGCCTTGGCAGGTCTTGAAGAAGGGGTCATTACTAAGAAAAGAAAAGTCTTTTGCCCTGGTCACTACAAACTTCCAAATGTAAAACGAAAATTTAATGATTGGAAGCGCACCGGTCATGGGTTAGTCGACGTGAAAGATTCAATCGCACAATCTTGTGATGTATTCTTTTACGATCTGGCTGATAAGATGGGCATAAACTCTTTGCACGATAACTTGACTTTATTTAGCTTTGGCTCTAAAACTGGCATTGACATCCCTGGTGAGCGTGGCGGCATATTACCATCAAAATCTTGGAAAAAAATCAACAAAGGAGAGCCTTGGTATCGAGGAGAAACGTTAATTACTGGTATTGGCCAAGGGTTTATGACTTCTAGTCCACTACAACTCGCTGTTGCAACAGCTGCATTAGCTAACAAAGGGCAATTGTATCAACCAAAAATTCTTAAAGCCATTAGCTCAAACAATCAAACGATCAAAGAGGTAGAAAAAGGCTTATCTGCTCAAATTCCAATTAATGACATTCATAATTGGGAAGATGTTATTGAAGGAATGAAGCAAACCATTTACGCACCCAAAGGTACGGCTAGAAGGTTAAACAAAGGTCTAACTTATACTTTGGCAGGCAAAACAGGGACGGCGCAAGTATTTGGTCTAGATGCTGAAGAAGAATATATTGCTGAAAAACTAGATGAACGCTTAAGAGATCATGCTTTGTTTACAGGGTTTGCACCAATCGAAAACCCTCAAATTGCAATTGCGGTAATTGTAGAAAATGCTGGTAGTGGTAGCTCTAAGGCAGCACCACTCGCTCGAGAAGTGTTAGATATATATTTTGAAAAACAAACTACTCAATAATATAATCTTCAATAATTTTTTCACTAATTGGAAAGGCTAGTGTTGCGTCCATTCTGTATCGCTGTTTGAGCTGATTAAGCTGAGACTGATTAATCTCATCATATAAAATGATGATTTTAACCTCAGGCGAGTGACTTTCTAAAGTAGCCAATAAAGACTCAATATTACTAACACGGTCACGAAATTCAGGGTTGTAACTAAATTCTGCCACTAAAACTTGATAGAAATTTTTTTTAGCTAATTTAACAGCTTTTCTTTGTGAATCTTCAAAATCAACATCAAAACCCAAACTTACAAATAATGGTGTAAAGTCATCAAATCCGCCTTCATCTACAAAAAATAGTAATCGTTTATTCATTGTTGCTTTTGCAGGGCGTAAAAACCCTGTTTAAACTCTGTAAAGGTATTAAGTTCGATAGCACTACGCATTTCTGCCATTAGATCTTGGTAATAATGTAGATTGTGAATAGTGGCTAGACGAGCACCCAAGATTTCGTTTTTTCGTTGCAAATGATGTAGATATGAACGAGAATAATTTTGACAAGTGTAGCAATCACATCTTTCATCTATTGGCTTTGTGTCTAATTTATATTTTGCATTTCTAATTTTAACAATGCCTGATGAAGTAAATAAATAGCCATTACGTGCATTGCGTGTTGGCATAACACAATCAAACATATCAATACCACGCTCAACCGCTTCCACCAAATCACTTGGAGTGCCTACACCCATTAAATATCTAGGCTTATCATCTGGCAGTTGCTCAGGCAAATATTCCAACACCTTTATCATTTCTTCTTTTGGTTCGCCAACACTTAGGCCGCCAATTGCATACCCATCAAACTCCATCTCGATCAAAGCTTTAGCAGATTGATGACGCAAATCTTCAAACATGCCACCTTGTACAATACCAAACAATGCATTGTTATTTTTAAGCCGATTGTGCTCTTCTTTTGAGCGTTTAGCCCAACGAAGTGATAGCTGCATTGATTGATCTGCTGTTTTTTTATCAGCAGGATACGGTGTGCATTCATCAAATATCATAACAATATCAGAACCTAATTTTTTTTGTATTTGCATAGACTCTTCTGGGCCCATGAAAATTTTATCACCATTTTTAGGTGAACGAAAATCTACACCTCTTTCACTAATCTTACGCATACTACCCAAACTAAAAACTTGAAAGCCTCCCGAGTCGGTTAGTATTGGGCCTTGCCAATGCATAAAATTATGCAAATCTCCATGCGCCTCAATCACTTGTGTCCCTGGTGTAATATCTAAATGAAAGGTATTACCTAAAACAATTTGTGCACCAACTTCACGCAGCTCTTCAGGGGTCATACCCTTAACAGTGCCATAAGTGCCAACCGGCATAAAAGCAGGAGTTTCGACCGAACCACGATCAAAAATCATTTGTCCTCGACGTGCTTTGTTATCAGTATTATTTAGTTTAAATTTCATGTTTATTATTTTGTAGTATTTCTAGATTGCATATGCCAAAGTTGTGCATATTTACCATCACTTAACAGCAGCTCTTCATGTGTTCCATTTTCAACAATTCCCCCATCATCAAGAACGATAATTTTATCAGCATCCTTAATGGTTGATAAACGATGCGCGATTACAAAAGTTGTGTGCTGGTCTGCTAAACTATTTAACGCTTTTTGTACCATTTTCTCAGAGTATGAATCCAGCGCCGAGGTGGCCTCGTCAAAAATCAAAATAGGTGGATTTTTTAACAGCACTCTGGCAATCGCAAGGCGTTGTTTCTCACCACCTGAGAGCTTGAGACCACGCTCACCTACAAGTGTGTCATATCCTTGTGGGAGTTGATCGATAAACTCATCAATAAAGCTTAACTTGGCAGCCTGTTTAACCTCTTGCATGCTAGCATCTTGTTTACCATAAGCGATGTTGTAATAAATACTTTCATTAAACATAACCGTATCTTGTGGTACCACGCCAATAACTGTTTGTACTGAGTGTTGTTGATGGGTTTTAATGTCTTGACCATCAATCAAAATTGCACCAGAACTCACATCATAAAACCGAAATAGTAACTTTGCTAAAGTTGATTTTCCTGAGCCTGATTGCCCCACAATAGCAACCTTTTGCCCTGGCTCAATGGTAAAGCTAATATCTTTAAGTACTTCATTTTTGTTTGGATAAGAAAATGAAATCTTGTTAAACTCGATCTTACCTTGCGTCACCTTAAGCACAGGTGAATCTTGAGTGTCACTAACTTTTGGGGTTTGTTCAAGCAAATCAAACATATTATTCATATCAATAAAATTATGCTTAATTTGTCGGTAAACAATACCCAAATTACCCAATGGCATAAACAACTGCAACAATAAGGCTTGGATCATAATCATATCACCCAAGCTCAGGTTTTGATCTACCACACCTTGTGCTGCTGTAATTAGAATAACGGTCACGCCAACGGCAATCACCGCACCCTGAACAAAATTAAGCGCTGTCATTGAAGTAAAGCTTTTAGTGGCAACCTCTTCCCAGCGTGCCATGGTATTGTCATAACGGTTAACTTCAAATTCTTCACGGTTAAAGTATTTAACTGTTTCATAGTTAATTAAACTATCCACCGCATTAGTATTGGCTTCAGATTGCATGTCATTCATCTGATAGCGGTACTTCATTCTCCAAGTAGTGATTGCTAAAGTTAGGGCAATATAAAACACCACAGTCAGTAATGATATACCTGAAAAGAAAATATCATAATTAACCCACAAAACCCCAATAACAAGACAGATTTCAAAGAATGACGGGATAATATTGAATACAAAAATAGATAATAAAGTCGACACACTTTGCGTGCCTCTATCAATATCTCGAGTAATACCGCCAATACGTCTATCAAGATGGAAAGACAAATCTAGAGTATGTAAATGCTTAAACACGCCAAGTGCAATTAAATGCATTGCATGGTAGCGCACTTTGGCAAAAATTGCATCTCTTAGCTCGTTAAATAACGAGCTAACTAGCCTCAATAAACCATAAGAAAACAGCAGTCCTAATGGCAATATTAATAAAACATTAGTTTGGTCTAATGCATCAACTATTTCTTTTAGAACTACTGGTACTGCGACATTAGCCAACTTGGCAGCAATTAAAAACAACGTAGCCAAAATCACGCGAGTGCGCATTTTTAACAAGTAAGGAAATAACTTTTTTAAAACCTTAATGTCTCGGGTTTTAAAATCGTACGCTTGAGTATCTCTAGGTGTACCGCGCATCATTGACAGGGTAATTTTCGGGCAAAATTGCACCTTTTTCTAAAGCGATCTTCACCACTTCATTGGCTCTAAACTGAGCGGGATTTTGTAAAAGCTCTTGCTGCCAGAATGAATGCATTTCACACATTTGTGGGTGAGTATGATTACAGCCAAGCACATGAAAACTACACTCTCCTACCCGCCATGGACCATCACCAGTAATTTCACCTTTAATTACATGAATACTGTACTTAGGGTCTTTTTCCCAAAATAATTCAAAATACAAAACACCTTCTGGATGTTGGAAAATTTCCTCAATCACGCGCGTTTCTCCATTAGGGTACTTAATATAAAGCGGAGAATGCAAAGTTAACATTTTATTCATGATTAAAGGCTTGGTTAATTTGTTCAAAATCAAAGCCTCTAGATTGTAAAAAACGCTTTTGTTTAGCTTTTTCTTTGTAGTCATTAGGAATTTTTTTTCCGAATTTATTCATTCTGATTTTCTGCGCTAACGTGTAAAAATCATACATTGATAAATCAAAATAACTAATTCCACGTTGTTTAAGATCTATTGATATTTTGATTGGCCCTTTGCCTTGATTAAAACGCATCTGAATAAACTCAGTGGCAAAACGCTCATCACTTTGGTAATTTTGTTCAATTAACGAATCAACTACCGACTCAATATCAGCAGTATCAAATTCTTTAGCAGTTAACTTTTGTGTGAGTTCAAAAACAGAATGTTCACGTCTGACTAACATTCGCATTGCAGCTGCGTAACATTTTTCCTTACTTTTCGTCGTCACCGTTACTCATAATCTTATCACGAACCTGCGCTTCAATACTTTGACTTAACTCAGGGTTGTTTTTTAAATACTCTCTAGCGTTATCTTTGCCTTGGCCAATACGCTCACCTTTGACACTATACCAAGCACCTGCCTTTTCAACAAAACCATGAGTTACACCTAAATCAATAATTTCACTTTCACGCGAGATACCTTGGTTATATAGAATTTGGAATTCAGCTTGTTTAAACGGAGGCGCAACTTTGTTTTTCAAAACTTTAACGCGTGTCTCATTGCCTAAAATTTCATCACCCTTCTTAATTGCACCAATGCGGCGAATATCCAAACGAACTGAGGCGTAGAATTTCAGCGCATTGCCACCCGTTGTCGTTTCAGGGTTGCCAAACATAACGCCGATTTTCATACGCAATTGGTTAATAAAGATCACCATGGTGTTGGTTTTTTTAATGTTTGAGGTTAGCTTTCTTAAGGCTTGTGACATTAACCTAGCTTGCAAGCCCATGTGCGAAGCACCCATTTCACCTTCGATTTCAGCTTTTGGCGTCAATGCAGCTACCGAATCCACAACAACTATATCCACACCTCCTGAACGCACTAACATATCTGTTATCTCTAAAGCTTGCTCACCAGTATCTGGCTGAGAAATTAGCAAATCATCGGTATTAACGCCTAACCGTCTGGCATACTGCGGATCTAATGCATGCTCAGCATCAATAAAGGCTGCTGTACCACCCAACTTTTGCATCTCAGCAATCACATGCAAAGTTAGTGTTGTTTTACCTGAAGATTCTGGACCATAAATTTCAACTACACGGCCGCGTGGCAACCCACCGATGCCAAGTGCAATGTCCAGACTTAAACTACCCGTAGAGACAGCTTCAATATCTGCCTGAGCCTGATCATCACCTAAATACATAACCGAACCTTTGCCAAACTGTTTATCAATCTGCGCAAGGGCTGCTTTTAGGGCTTGTTTTTTCTTCTCATCCACGTTGTTTCTCCTGGGTAAAATGGGGTTAAACTTATTTAATAAAATCTAAACAATTATATCTGAAATATCGTGGTAACTTTTTCAAAAAATGACTCACAATACATGTCGCTTGCGATGAAACTTGCTGCCCGAGGTAGAGAGGGTGTTGAGGCCAACCCCATGGTGGGCTGTGTGATTGTTAAAGACGATCAAATTATAGCCAAAGGTTACCACCAAACCTTTGGTGAAGCACATGCAGAAATTAACGCCCTGTCACAGATTAATTTCCAAGCCAATGGCGCAACATTATATGTTACTTTAGAGCCTTGTTCACACCAAGGAAAAACACCGCCTTGCGCACAAACTATAATTGATTCAGGCGTCAAGCAAGTAGTTATCGCCACGCTAGACCCAAATCCATTAGTAAGTGGTCAAGGCTTAAGCATGTTGGAGTCAGCTGATATTAAGGTCAATGTTGGCTTATTAGAAGCCGAAGCTTTAACACTTAATCGTGGATTTATTAAACGTATGCAAACAGGCTTGCCTTTTGTTACATGTAAGATCGCCATGAGTCTTGATGGAAAAACCTCAATGTCTTCAGGAGAAAGCAAGTGGATTACATCCGAATCTGCCAGATTAGATGTACAATATTTACGCGCCAAAAATCAAGCCATTATGACTGGCTCAGGCACAATTTTATCTGACAACCCCTCAATGACGGTAAGGCTTGACAACTCTATAGCATCACCCTTAAGAGTGGTGATTGATAGCAAGCAACAAATCAGTAATCAAATACTTAATGTTTTTTCAAGCGATGCACCTACTTTGGTTCTTAATCCCGGCAATAGTAAAATACTTAAAAATGGTAAACTTGATTTGCAGGATGCGCTTAAACAGTTGGGCGAACAAGGACTTAATACTGTCTTACTTGAGGCTGGTCCTAATTTAATTGGCGCCATGATTGAGAGAAATTTAATCGATGAGTTTGTCATTTACACCGCACCAATACTTATGGGTAGTAATGCAAACTCAATGGCAACCTTAGCGCTTAATATGATGGAAGATAAAATCCAACTCAACATAAGTGACATTAGAATGGTAGGCAAGGATATCCGCATAACTGCTAACATATAAAATATGAACAGCCTAACCAACAAACGCATACTATTGGGTGTTAGTGGCTCAATTGCCGCTTACAAAGCACCCGATGTTGTACGTCGTTTGCAAGACCTAGGTGCCAAAGTGCGTGTTATCTTAACCCGAGGTGGTGCGCAGTTTATTACTGAATTATCTCTTCAAGCTACATCTAAAAATAAAGTCCATGACAACCTATGGGACAAAGAAGCTGAACTGTCCATGGGGCATATTGAGTTAGCCAAATGGGCAGATGCTATATTGATAGCGCCTGCTAGTGCCAATACAATTGCCAATTTAGCTTCAGGCAGGGCTGTTGATTTGCTTAGTAGTGTTATCTTAGCCAGTGATTGCCCAATACTTATTGCACCAGCAATGAATCAAAAAATGTATACTTCGGGCAGTGTTGTAGCCAACTTAAACATTTTATCTAAACGCAATATTACATTAATTCAGCCTGAAAATGGTGAACAGGCCTGCGGTGATATTGGCGAAGGCCGTCTCGCAGAATCAAGCGAAATCGCCAAACAGGTCGGCTTAATCTTTCAATCCACTAAGTTTACTGGCAAAAAAATACTCATTACTTTGGGTGCAACAATGGAGCCAATTGACCCTGTGCGTTACATTACAAACCATTCTAGTGGAAAAATGGGGTCAGCACTTGCTGATGCTTGTATTGAGGCAGGCGCACAAGTTACACTTATACATGGCAACATCGATGTCACTTTAAATCAAAAAGCCAGGTCAATTTCCGCAACAACCGCTGAAAAAATGTATCAATCAGTGTTAGGCAATATAGACGAACAAGATATTTTTATCGCCTGTGCAGCAGTAAGTGATTATTCTTCTAAAATTATCGAAAAAAACAAAATTAAAAAATCTGGAAAAAATTTAATTTTAGAATTAACGCCCTCTAAAGACATCTTAAAAGAAGTATGTAAATTAGATAATAAGCCTATTTGCATAGGCTTTGCTGCTGAGACTCAAAATCTAATAGAAAATGCCAAAAATAAACTTCAAAACAAGGGTTGTGATGCCATCATCTTAAACGATGTTTCGAAAGACGATTCTGGCTTTAAAAGTGATGAAAATGAAGTAGTATTTATTGATCACACAAGCCAAGTAAAACTACCAAAAAATAGCAAACAAAAGTTAGGTAGAAAAATCATTGAAATTATTGGTGAAAAATTTTTAAAATAACAAAAAACCTTGTTAAATCAACACTCAGTAGAGTTACTCACAAAACTGTGGATAACTCTGTTAATATCTTACTAAAATCGATGAAAAACAGCGATATATTGCGGTTTTCTATGGTTTTGAATGAAAACTAAACAATTATATTTTTTATTTTAAAATCAATAACTTATAAAAATTAATATCGAATGATAATATTAGAAAATACTGATTTATTAATTGTATGGAGTGATGGAGGATAACTTTTAATGTTCCACGTATTAAATCAAGTGTTTCACGAAATATTAGACTATCATGAAATAGTAATTTCATAATTTAATCAGTGACTCGTTTGATTATCTATTTTTATGCTAATTTATGCTTTAAATTTTCTACTTGGAATCAGTGTATTTTCATTCAAAAATACGCTTGAAATATCAAACAGTGAATGGGGTATTGTATTAGGTGTATTTTTAGCGATATTAGCGCTATTTATGCGCCACAAACCACTAGCACTCAATGGCCTGATTTTTTTACTGGGTTTTGCCTGGATGGGCTGGTTTTCCACTCAAAATTTAAACACACATGTTGATGATATTTATCTTAATAAACCATTACTTGTTACTGGTGTAATTTCAGACTTACCCGAAACCAATAAGAGCAATACAAAATTTATTTTTTCTAGTTATTCACCCTTTAAAAGTCAACTTAAACTTTCCTGGTATGGCAAAAATCGCCCTGATATACATACGGGTGACGCTTGGCAGTTACAACTCAAACTCAAACGCAATAATGGCTACCAAAATTTAGGTGGATTTGACTACGAACAATGGTTATTTTACAAACAGATCGGTGCAACGGGCTACGTAAGACCTTCTGAAAACAATCAACTAATTCAAGAAAATCAAATAGATTCAATTGACCAGTTTAGACAAAATCTTCGTTATTCATTACAGCCATATTTACAATCGTTAGATTTTGGTGGTGTGATTAATGCATTGATTATTGGTGATCGATCTCTTATTAAAGAATCACATTGGTTGTTATTTATGAATACCAATACCACACATTTGAGTGTTATCTCTGGACTGCATATTGGCCTGATTTCTGGATTTATATTTTTGTTGGCTCAATTTCTTTGGCGCAGATGTTATAGCTGCTGTTGTAGAATTCCAGCCCAAGTATTCGCCGCTTATTTTGGATTATTGTCAGCTTTTTTGTATGCGCTAATTGCAGGATTTTCTATTCCAACTATTCGTGCATTTATTATGGCTAGTGTTATCTTTGTTAGTTTAATTCTAAGGCGTCATCATAATATTTGGCAGTTGTATGGTTTGGCGCTTATTTTAGTATTAATTAACAACCCCCTGAGTATTTTTAGTGTTGGTTTTTGGTTATCGTTTTATGTGGTTGGCGTTATTATTTATGGGGTTAAACAACATCAAGATAAATCTTGGCTATTCCGACTGTTTTATATACAATTACTCATTAGTGTTGCCACCTTGCCTTTGATTTCTTGGTTTTTTGCTTCCGGCTCATTGCTTTCTCCAATTGCTAATATAATTGCAATTCCGGTTTTCAGTTTTATTGTCACCCCGCTGTCTTTAATTGGGGCGTTATCGGCTCTGAGTGGCCTGTCATATCTAGCTGAACTAAGTTTTGAAGTGGTTAACCAAACCCTGGTTGGCTTAGCTTATTTTTTGACCTTGTTGCAACAATTTGATTTTAACCAGTGGGATTACACACAAACTCAGGCTATCGATTTAATCTTATTTGTATTAGCTGCATTTATTGCGCTTTCACCAAAAGGTTTACAGCTAAGATTGTTGTCAATTCCAATACTGATCCTGATGTTGTTTTCCCCACAGCAAAAAATCATAAAAAACACTGCAGTTATTACCATTCTTGATGTAGGGCAGGGGCTTTCCCATGTAGTGCAAACACAAAACCATACTTTGTTGTTTGATACGGGTGCACTCTACCCTTCCGGGTTTAATTTAGGAGAAAGCGTGATTAACCCTTTTCTTAAGGCTAAACAAATCAACACTTTAGATAAAGTTATCATTTCACATGCAGACAACGATCATATTGGCGGCCTGAACGATATATTGCAAACATTTACAGTCAAAGATATACTAACTTCAACACCAGAAAAAATCACCCAAGCCTCTACTCATTGTTATGCCGGACAACAGTGGTACTGGGATGGCGTGTTATTTGAAATATTAAACCCAACTCAAAATACTCGATTCAAAGGCAATAATGCTTCTTGTGTTTTAAAAATTTCCACAAAGAAATACTCAATACTATTAAGCGCTGATATAGAAAAAAAAGCCGAAAAACAATTGGTAAAACATCAGCGTGAAAAGCTCAATAGTGATATTTTAATATCACCTCATCATGGAAGCAAAACCTCTTCAACACAAGTTTTTCTAGATGCGGTTTCCCCTTCAACAGTAATTGTATCAAGTGGTTATAAAAACCGCTTTAATCATCCTGCTCAAAAAATAGTTGATCGATATAAGGTGAACAACATTAAAATGATTAGTAGCAACTGTGCAGGTCAAATTAGCATTACGCTAGGAGATAAAATCGACATCACTGAATACAGAAAAGATCATGCGCGTTACTACATGCGACAGTGTTCGGATTCTTAAATATAATTAATTTTACTGACGTGCTCACCTAGCAATATGTCAACTGCGTCTATTAGCTTCTGATTCGGCTTTATCGAACAATCCCGGATAAAAACATTACCTTTAATATTATCTACTTGATAACAAAATTTAACAGGACATCGTCCTTGGTTCTGTCTTAATAAAGTCACAAGATCTTCAAATAAGGATTGGTGTTTATGGTTAAGTAAAATTTCAAAACTTTTGGCATACTGTTCTTTAACAACATCAATACCTTCTACCTTGTCCACTACCAACTGCCACTCGTCACGATAATCTTTGTTGATTTTGCCAGATACTACAACAACACTATCAGCCACCAATTGTTCGCTAACCATCTCTAACTCCATTACTTTAGGAAAGATAACAGCGTTTAACAAAGTGTTGTTATCTTCAAGTATCACATTTGCCATTTGCTTTCCACTTTTGGTTGACCGATAACGTAGTTCTGAAATAAGTGCTAATACTCGTGCCTCCTTATTATTTCTAAATATCAGGCTAGAAGGCAAAGTAGCGGAAATAAGCTTTAAATCGGCTTTATATTCATCAGTTGGGTGATTGTAAAAATAATAACCCATCACACTTCTTTCAAACCCTAAGGTCTCACCAAAAGAAAAATCAGCTGCTGGTAAATATTTTGCTTCGTATTCATTGTGTACCTGCACGTCTGCAAACAAACCGCTTTGACCACTGGAACGGTCATTTTGACGCTGCTCTGCTTGCTTCATTGCACTTGGATAAGTTTTAATCAAACTGGCACGGCCCACATCAAAACCATCTAAAGCACCACTATAAATCAAAGCCTCAATAGCACGTTTGTTTAAAGACTTACGCTCAATACGCGCACAAAAATCAAACAAATTTTCATAGTTACCATTCGTTTCTCGCTCGACCACTAAGGTTTCAACCAAAGCCTCACCCACACCCTTAATTGCACCCAGTCCATAAGTAATGGTCTTTTCATCGCGAATACTAAACTCATAATAAGATTCATTAACATTCGGACCATCAACCGTTAAATCCATAGCTTGTACTTCGTTCACAGTAAAGGCAATTCTATCAGTATCATCCATCATGCCGGAAAGTACTGACGCCATAAAGGCAGCAGGATAATGTGCTTTTAGCCAAGCAGTTTGATAAGAGACATAAGCATAAGCCACTGAATGTGATTTATTAAATCCATAACCTGAAAACTTGTCAATCAAATCAAAAATTTCATTCGCCTTATCTGCATCAATATCGTGCTCAGCTGCGCCTTTAACAAACACATCTCTCTGGGCATCCATTTCTGAAGCGATCTTTTTACCCATCGCACGACGTAATAAATCAGCGCCACCGAGCGAATAACCTGCCATTACTTGAGCGGATTTCATTACCTGCTCTTGATACAAGAATACGCCGTTAGTCGGTTTAAGGATCTCTTCTAACATTGGGTGTGGGTACTTCACTTTTTGCGTACCGTGTTTCACATTAATATAATCATCGACCATGCCTGCACCAAGTGGACCTGGTCGATACAAAGCTAACATCGCCACAATGTCTTCAAACGAATCGGCCTGAAGTTTTTTTAAATAACCTCGCATACCCTCTGATTCAAGCTGAAAAATTCCAGTAGTATCACAACGCTGTAATAACTCATACACGCCTTTATCATCTAAAGACAAGGCATCTAGATCAATCAGATCATCGCTCAAGCCTTTAGCAAAGATTAGTTTCACAGTTTTATCAATCACTGTTAAATTAGACAAACCTAAGAAATCAAACTTTACCAAACCCATGGCTTCAACATCTTTCATGTCAAATTGAGAAACCACACCATCTGCCTCATTAGGGCCTTTATAAATCGGGCAAAAATCACTAATCTTACTTGGTGCAATGAGAACACCACCAGCATGAGTACCAACATTACGAACTAACCCCTCTAGCTCTAGCGACAAATCAATCAAAGTGGTAACACTTTCTTCAGAGTCATATCGATTTTTCAACTCTTCGGAATACCACTTATCCTTGTTATCTTGAGACTCGCCTTCTTTAAAGTACCCCAACGCGCGTGATAGGTTGATTTTAAGGTCATTAGGTATAGATTTAGAAATACGGTCACTAAAACCATAAGGATGCCCTAAAACACGTCCTACGTCACGCACAACCCCCTTAGCCGCCATAGTACCGTAAGTAATAATTTGTGATACCTTTTCAGCGCCATATTTTCTTGAAACATATTCGATCACCTCGTCTCGACGATCGGTACAAAAATCAATATCAAAATCTGGCATTGATACACGCTCAGGGTTTAAAAAACGCTCAAATAATAATTCATGTTTAATTGGATCAACATTAGTAATGCCAAGCGCATAGGCCACTAAGGATCCGGCACCAGAACCACGACCAGGGCCTACAGGGATGCCATTTTTTCTTGACCAGCTAATAAAATCAGCTACAATTAAAAAATAGCCCGGAAAATCCATTTGGATAATCACCGAGAGCTCAAATGCTAGACGATCATCATAAACTTGTCGATCGACCTCTAACCCTTGCAGACGATTATCCAAACCTGCTTGTGATTCTTGAGTAAGAAACTGCGAAATATTTAAGCCTTCGGGAATAGGAAAATCTGGCAAATAATTCTTTTTATATAATTCAAAATGAACATTGCAACGTTTGGCAATTTCAACACTGTTAATAATAGCTTCGGGCACATCAACAAACAAATTACTCATCTCTTCACCTGATTTTAAATACTGCTCAGAATGGTAATGTTTTTCACGCCGCGCATCATCTAATAACCCACCTTGAGATATGCAAATTCTTGCTTCGTGCGCATCAAAATCTTGTTTATTTAAAAATTCTACATCATTGACTGCCACTAAAGGAATATCAAGCGCCAATCCAAGTTCAATACAAAGATGTAAATGGCGCTCATCATAAACTCGGCCAGTACGCTGAACCCCTAGATAAAAACGATCACCAAAAACACCCTTCCAAGCTTTGGCTTGTTGATTGGCTTCAGGAGTTTGGTTATTGAGTAAAAGTTGCGCCACATCGCTTCGAACTGGCAATGCAATCAGAATCAAACCTTGGTGATGCTTTGTTAATTGCTCAGTAGTAATACTTACGCCATCAATAGTTTGCCCTTGTACATACGATAAAGATATTAACTCAGACAAATTAAGATAACCTTGGTGATTTTGACACAAGAGCAATAACGCAGTATTTTGCTCCTCTCCTTTGAGAACAAGCTCAGCACCAAAGATTGGCTTAATGCCTTTACCTTTAGCTTCTTTATAAAGTTTAACAGCAGCAAACAGATTGTCATTGTCAGTGAGTGCAATAGCACTCATGCCAAGCGCCTTGGCATGACTTACCAATTTTGGTATACGAATTAAACTATTATCAACAGAATACTCGCTATGACAATGTAAATGGACAAATTCAGAATTAAGCATTAAATAGCGCTAATAATTTAAATAAAAAAATGGAAATCTGATTGTATTTTACAACTGTAAATCTCACTGGTTAAATCAACTTGTAATATAAGTTTTATTATTTTAATTTAGACAAAAAAATACCCCAGTTAAGGGGTATTTTTTATTTATCTGTTTAGATTTCTAAAATCTAGGACCAGCGGAGCCAGCTACAGCAGCTTGTGCTAATGCATTTACTGCTTGTTTATGAGCCTTTTTAGCTACTGCAATTGCAGCATCTGTTTTACCAGCCTTGTTAAGCTTTTTCGCCTCTTTAATCATCTTACCAGTGTCACGCCAAGCCATTTTTGCTGCTAGCGCTTTCTTGTAATCTGCTTCAGCAGCACCAATCACTGATTTAAATGAAACTGCCGCTTCAGGCGTATGAAACGCTTGAGCACTTAAAGTAAAAACAGCCAGAGTAGTTAGTAATATTTTTTTCATCATATTCTCCTATTTTCTGTAACGAGCGTCAGTAATTTCAAGACCGTTACTCATTGCTTGGTGATAGAACTCCATATTACGGTACTCTTCACTTTGTGCGAACAAAGGCTTAGCGCGCATATTCTTCAAACAACCACCATAACGACGATGTAATGTACCTAAACCACCCCACTTCGCACGATACATTGGTACGTGTGTAGTGTGTCCTAACGCTGGTGACAAGATATCTGCTCTAGCCTTCATGCCAGCCATGTAAACATGGCAATCTGCACATGACATGTTGAACTGTCCACGCTTAGCATAGAAAAAGGCTTTACCCTTTTCATAAGCTGCTTTCGCACCATCAGATTCAACTTTTACATTAATCTTTCCACCTGCTGCTTGGTCAGAAATATAAGAACTTATTCTAGTAATCTTACCTTTCATAGTTGGCATTTTCTTACCAGTCTGCTCATTGTAACATTTACGGATATCGCCTTCTATTGTCACCACTGTTCCAGCTGCATCATCATAGTATGGATAGTTTAGACGTGCTGTAGATAAGTCGCTAAATTCTTTACAATTTCCCATGCCAAATTTTTCAAACTCAGCCTCGCCTTTTTCTACCGCTTCTTCATAAGGTGGGATACCATCTAAGATTTCTTCAAATTGCTCTCTAGACCCTTGATCATAAGCGTATACACCATTTGTATAATCAGCAAATTCAACGTTAGGTTTGATTGATTTAAAGTGAGCAACAAAAGCTTTACGATCAGCTTCTACATCTGTAGCAGATGCAGCGCCAACCATTAAACCTAAACTGACCACTGCAGTTATTAGTTTTTTCATTGATTTCTCCTCAATTATTTAAGCTACTTAGACTTCGCAGTCTTAGAACCTGATTTACCCTTGCTGTCTTTATACTTAAGCTCGATCGTGTCGCCTTTTGCGCCAGGAACGTTAAATTTAAAGTACGGATCTTTAGAAATAGAGCTACCAATATCAGCATCTACAACTGTGTTACCGTTGTGTAATACAACCATGTGCACAATATGATTTGCTGGTACTAATTTACCTTTCTTCTTACGAAGACCAGTTTCCATTGGGTGTTTAATTAACGCTTTAATACCGATAACGCCTTTTCTAGCCTTAGGCTTTAATTTAATTTTTGCCATTTTTAATTCTCCTGTAATAATTTAGTTAATTAACCGCCACAACCGCCGATTGTTACTTTCACTTCTTGCGATACTTTAGTAGTTGCACCACCTGCTGTTACTAATGCATCAACTACAGAAGTTTTACCCATTTTGACACGAGTAGAAATGTAACCTTGAGCGCCAGATAAGTTAAATGAAGCCGCTAATGGCGTACCATTCTTCGC
>CAJVCK010000002.1 GCA_910595805.1 uncultured Candidatus Thioglobus sp.
ATCGACCACTGGCGCGCCACTAATATGGTCCATCACCATCATAATAGCGATATCCTTTACCAATTGGTTTGGAGTAACTGTTTTAACATTGGTTGACATAATGTCTTGTACTTTCATGGTTTTCTCCTCTTATTTATCCAAGTAAATCAATTAATTTTTTTTAAATATTATTGTTATTAATAAAAAAAAGCCCCGTATAAACGGGGCTTTTAAACTCTAATTAAGTTTTATTAGAGTAATTATTTTGTGAATTCAGGGTAAGCTTCTAAACCACACTCTGCAATATCCACACCTTCTGCTTCTTCTGCATCAGTAACTCGGATACCCATGATTGCTTTAAGCACTAACCACAATACCATTGAGGTAACAAATACCCAAACAAAGATCGTACCTGCACCAGCTAACTGACCGCTAATCGTTGCATCTGAATTTGTTAATGGCACTGCTAACAAGCCCCATAAACCAACTACACCGTGTACAGAGATTGCACCTACTGGATCATCAATCTTGAACACTCTATCTAAGGCTGTAATTGAGAATACAACAATAACACCACCTACTGCACCGATTAGAGTCGCTTGTAAGGCCGTTGGCGTATCTGGACCCGCTGTAATAGCAACCAAACCTGCTAACGCACCATTTAATGCCATTGTTAAGTCTGCCTTGCCCCATAGTAGTTTAACTAGGATTAATGCTGCAATCACACCACCAGCTGCTGCTGCATTAGTATTCAAGAATACCATTGCCACTGCATTAGCGCTTTCTTTACTTGCCATTGCCAATACTGAACCACCATTAAAACCAAACCAACCCATCCACAGGATAAATGTACCTAGCGTTGCTAAAGGCATGTTTGCACCTGGAATTGCATTTGATGAACCGTCTTTATTGTATTTACCCTTACGAGCACCTAGAACCATCACACCCGCAATTGCTGCAGCTGCACCAGCCATATGTACAATACCAGAACCAGCGAAATCAAGGAAGCCAAAATCATCACCTAAGCTATACATGCCAAATACTGAGCCACCGCCCCACGTCCAATTTCCTTGCATCGGGTAAATAACACTAGTAAAGACAATCGCAAAAGCAAAGAATGAGAACAATTTCATACGTTCAGCAACCGCACCAGATACAATTGACATTGCTGTTGCAACGAAAACTACCTGAAAGTAGAAATCAGAAGGTGCAGCATAGGTAGCATCTTTAGCAACCACTTCAATACCTTCTAACATAATGCCGCCACCATACATCAAGTCATAACCATAGACCATGTACATCGTACAAGCAATCGCAAATAAGCCGATATTTTTAGTCAAAATCTCTGCTGTATTTTTACTTCTAACAAGACCTGCTTCTAACATTGAGAAGCCTGCTGCCATCCACATTACCAATGCACCCATTACTAAAAAGTAAAAGGTGTCTATGGCAAATTGTAATTCCATAATTGTATTTTCCATACGTTTCTCCTTATAACGCTACTGAGCCAGTTTCACCCGTACGAATACGAACTACTTCTTCTAAGCTTGTAACAAAAATCTTACCATCACCGATTTTGCCTTCGTCATCAGACTTTGCAGCACCGCTGATTGCTTTGATTGCCGCATCTACTTGATCTGCCGCAATAGCAATTTCTAGTTTAACTTTAGGTAAAAAATCTATCGTGTACTCTGCGCCACGATAAAGCTCTGTGTGACCTTTTTGACGACCGAAGCCTTTTACCTCTGTTGCTGTAATTCCTGAAACGCCAATCTCAGAAAGAGCATCTCTTACATCGTCAAGCTTAAAAGGCTTGATGATTGCTGTTAACATTTTCATGTAACTCTCCTATTTATATGTAACAAAAATAACAGTAGCTTTATTTTAAAAAATAAAATTCGACTACTGAACTCGATATCAAATTGCCACAACCCCCTCTTGAGATTGGCAAAAAAAAAACGATAACCAAGACTTCTAATAAAAAAAACTTAATAAACGCTAATATCTATAGTTAATCACTCATCTTAAAAATTAACTGCCTTTGATTATAGATAAAAAATATCATTATGCAACCTATTTAATAAGTGTATTTTTTTTATTTAATCAAAGCCAGATATTCCACTTCACTAATTACCTCAACACCATGTTGCTTGGCGCTTTCAACTTTTTTATTCCCTACTTTTTCGCCAATCACTAGATAATCAGTTTTAGCGCTTACGCTGCCAACTACTTTTATACCAATAGACTTAGCATTTTTTTTCATTTCTTCTCTAGAGCCACTCATTTTTCCTGAGAAAACAACTCTCTTGCCGTTAAGACCATGACTAAACTCGGCCAAGTCTTTTTGCAAAGGCGTTGATTCTAGATTAAAGCGATACTGACTAAGCAAATCATATTCTAATTTAATTGATTCCAGCCCATTAACAATTATTTGGGCTGTTAGTTCTGCAAAACCATCAATGTCTGACACTTGTTCTAAATTTAAATCAAAAACAGTATTAATCGTATAGGATTTAAGCAAGTTTTCACAATTCCCCATGCCTAACCTAACCACACCAAAAGCCGCCAAAAAACGCCAATCTTCAATCTGTTCGCTGCTTGAACGTTGAAGCTGATTAACCAAATTAGCGCTGGTTTTATCACCAAATCCCATTGCACTCAAATCATCAACAGTTAATGCGTAAATTTGCGAAATCCTACGTATGCCATGTTCATAGAATTTTTCAATGGTGGCAATACCAAATCCATCATTATTAGCCAATATCTTAAAAAAATATTCCATTTTCCCAATGACTTGCGCAGGGCACAAATCATGATTAACACACATTAAGAAATCAGATTCCCATTCTAAAGTCTCGCCACAGCTTGGGCATGATGTTGGCACGTCAACAGGTGCTGCCTTTAAAACTTTGTTAATCTTAGGGATGACCAACCCTGAACGTGTGAGCTCAATTACACTGCCCGTACCTAGACCTTGAGCTTTGACCAATCCGTAATGATGCCCTGTTGCTCGTACAATCGTCGCACCACTCAACAGTGTTGGCTCTAACTCTGCCACAGGTGTAATCTTGCCTGTACGTCCCACTTGAGGTGTAACACTTAATACGGTTACTTGCGCTTTGTCTTTGTTTTCTTTAAAGGCGATTTGCCAACGATGGAATTTTCGATTAGCGCCCATTTGATTTTTTAAATCGTTATTCGTTGTTTCAAAGACTACGCCATCCACATCAAAATCAACAGTAGACAGTACTTTTTCTACAATATCTTCAAAGTTCTCGCTCATCTCTTTAATACTACCCGACCAAGTAGGTAGTTGAGCAAAAGGCACAAATAATGCGGCTTTATCGGTAATGGCTTGCTTAGTTTTTTCATCCAATTCTTTTTCTTTAATTAAACTGGCCTGAAAATTACGCGGATATTCAAAATCTTGAGACAGGTGTGATTCAAAGTAACTTTTTTTAACCACGATCTCACCTGCACCTTGACCACGATCAGAATCGTTATACACTTGTAGACCGCGATCAAATACACGAGATATATTACTGCCTTTTTTGCCATCTCCCCGAGTATATAAACGAATACCATCATCAAATCCAGCAAAGCCATCTAGCTTAGGTGTGGCTTTTATTTGAATATCGACATAGGCAAGGCCTATGTCGATAGCAGATTTCTCAAGTCGCTCGATCCATTTTCGAATTTCATCCCAAGTATACGCTTTGTCAGTTGAAAGCATAATCTCTGGCAACAAAACCTTTTCTTCAGAAAATACCTGCCCTTCAGGCTCTACAGATTGTAATAAAGGATGATTCGGGAGTCTTTGTTTTAATGCAGACAGGTAAATGAAATCATAATCCTGGTCACTAATCATAGGCTGACCAGATCGATATGCCAAATTAGCAACCTGACAAAATTCTGCTAAATCTTCATCTGATAAGTCATCCAACAAAATCTCTTGTTGGATGATTTGATTAATAATTGATGAGGATAATGCCATTTAGGCCTTAGAACTGTTTAGCGATATTTCCTAAGAATTCATGACTAAAGTCAATAGTCTCTTTTTCATTCTCTTCAGAGGTGTCATTGAAATAAACTTCAGTACTTTTGCTATTAGTTTGTCTTACAAGGATTTGAAATGATTTTTTAATGGCACTGTCACCAAAAATACGTGAGAATAACCCTATATCTTGAGTTCTAGCAACATTAATGTAAAAACTCCCCTCTTTAACGTCCTTATCTTCAACATCAATATCAAGCTGATCGAGCGCCCAGCCAACATTGTCCCATGTGTTATATTGGTTCATTGGGAATATTAACTTCGCGTAACCATTCACACCTTCAGCCAAACTAACTGAGATTTTTTCTTGCTCTTTAACTGCAACAATCTTTTCTCTTGCATGGGCATGGTCGCCACCTAAATAAACCATCAATTTGTACAGCATAGCTGTTTCCAACTCTTGATCTTTAGGGCGTGATTGCCAGATAGTATTCTCATCTTTTGAGCCAGAGTTAGTAGTTACCTCAGCCATAGAACTTAATGACAAATAAACTGCGGTTTTATTGCCTGAATTAATTGGCTCTAGACGAATGCGGTACTTATCAACTGTAGGTAGTACGTATGCACTGAATTTTGAACCTAAAAACCCGCGTATCATACCTAAATTCTCTTTGGGAATTTCTGCACGATTTTCTAGATAGTCAGTTTCTATTAATCCAATTTTTTTATTAACTTTCTTAATTGAAAATCCATTAGATTTTAGAAAACTCTTCGACAACCCCCAGATTGCATCTGGTTTTTTCCCAACTACTAACCAACGACGATCACCAGATTTTTTCACTTCAATATTTGAAGGCTCTTTTAAAATGCTTAATAACTCTTCTTTCTTACCTTTTACTTTTCCAGAAAAATCAATCGTTTTTTCTGGAGCGTTTGCGACATACTGGCTTAATTTGAATGCTTGTTGTGAACTTGGTGTTGTAAGGTCTGGCGGTACATCTAGAGAAGAAACAGTCTTATCTGAATAATAATTAATTTTCTTATCAATGAAAGCCTCTCTCTGTTTTTCCTCTTCAGTTTTATCGCCTCCACCAAAAGACATACAACCACTTAAAAACAATACAACAAAAGTGCTTAATAATTTAACCAACATTTTATATAACCCCCAATGATAATAGATCTTGCTTTAATTTTGTTTGAGCTTGTTGTGATAATTTCGTGAGCGGCAAACGAATACCTTCTTCACATTTTTGCATTTTAAATAACGCCCATTTAACTGGAATTGGATTGGATTCAATAAATAAATTTTGATGCAGTCCAATAAGTGCTGCATTAATAGTTTCTGCTAAATTCTTATCGCCATCCATAGCAGCTTTATAAGCATCTGATACTGACTTAGGCGCAACATTTGCACTGACAGAAATACCGCCATGCCCACCCATTAAAATAAACTCAACTGCTGTAGCATCGTCGCCACTATAAAGTAAAAAATCGCTAGGGCATTGCTCAATTAACGCCTTAGCAACATTTAAATCACCTGTTGCGTCTTTAATGCCAATAATATTATCAATCTTAGATAAGCGAACTGCTGTCTCTACTGACAAATCAACGGCTGTTCTGCCCGGTACATTATACAAAATCTGATCAATATCAACCGCCCCAGCAATTGCCTTATAATGTTGGTAAAGCCCTTCTTGAGTCGGCTTGTTGTAATACGGCGTTACTAGTAGACAGGCGGCTACACCAATGTCCTTTGCAGCTTTAGTCAATGCAATTGCTTCTGTTGTTGAGTTGGCACCTGTGCCAGCAATAATTGAGATTCTGCCCTTTGAAAATTCAACAGTTTTTCTCATGACTTCAACATGCTCAGCATGATTAAGGGTCGCTGATTCACCCGTTGTACCCATTGAGATAATAGCGCTAGTACCCTGATCAATATGAAATTCAACTAAAGCCTCAAGCGCACCAAAATCTACCGATCCATCTTCAAACATCGGGGTAATTAAGGCTACCATAGAGCCGGTCAAAGGATGATTAATACGCATTGAATTAAATATTTCTAATAATTATTAGGATTATATACGAAACCTATTTTTTAGGCACAAAAAAACCCGCTAAAAACAAAGTCCTTAGCGGGTTTAACTGAGTCTAAAAAGCCAATAATGTTAATAATTTTTTTATTTTTTTCCTTAAAGTGCGTCTTGGTCGGTTTCGCCGGTACGAATACGAACAACCTTTTCTAGGTTAGTGACAAAAATTTTGCCATCGCCTACTTTACCAGTATTGGCAACATTAGTAATCACCTCTATAACATTATCGAGAGTCGATGCTGAAATTGCGATTTCCAATTTAACTTTAGGTAAAAAATCAACTTGGTATTCTGCGCCACGATACATCTCTGTGTGGCCTTTTTGACGACCAAAGCCTTTAACTTCAGTCACTGTGATACCGGTAACACCGGCATCTGATAAAGCTTCTCTCACATCATCTAATTGATGTGGTCGAAGTATTGCTGTTACAAACTTCATATATTTCCCCTTTATTTAAGTTTTCATTAACTTAAGAACAATACGCCCACATGAGCAGCCTATAAAGTAGCCATGCTTATTAATTTTTTGCGTCGTTGTAAAAAAACTTAAAATTTATTATAAACAAGAAATATAATGGGTGTCACTTACTTTTCAAGCAAGTCTTTACGTTTTTTTTGTGTATTTTTAACAACTTGAGCCTGACGCCAAGCTTCAATATTTGCCTGATGACCACTAAGTAAAACCTCTGGTACTATTTGACCATCAATTTCAGACGGACGCGTGTAATGCGGATAATCTAACAAATTCTCTGCAAATGAATCATTCAACGAATCTTGATTGCCTAAAACACCTGGAATTTGTCGACTCACACTATCAATTAACACCATTGCGGCAAGCTCTCCCCCGCTGATCACATAATCACCAATGGAAACTTCCATATCAACATCATGCTCAATCACGCGCTCATCCACCCCTTCATAGCGACCACACAGCAAGGTGATCGAGTCTAACTCAGATAGATTTTTGGCCAAATTGTGAGTTAATCGCTCACCTTGGGGTGATAAATAAATAACTTTTGTTTCTGGATTTTCTTGTTTGATCTTGTTGATACAATCACGTATGGGTTTAACTTGCATTACCATCCCAGCGCCACCACCATACGGTGCGTCATCAATATTACGATGTTTGTTTTCACTAAAATCCCTAAGTTGCCAAGTATCAATTGATAATAATGACTTTTTAATACTGCGCGATATCACACCCTCATCTTTAATCGCTGAAAACATCTCAGGAAACAAAGTGATTACATCAAAACGCACGAGGATTAAGCGAGAATATTTTTAAGAATTTGATAGTAGATAGTAGTTAAGTCATCCAAATCTTGCACACTAACACATTCATCAACTTGATGAATAGTTGCATTTAAGGGGCCTAACTCAACCACCTGAGCATCTAATATTGGTGCAATAAAACGACCATCAGAGGTGCCGCCTGAAGTAGATAATTCTGTATCAATGCCTTTAACAGTTTTAATTGCATCTACACAACTACTGACTAAATCACCTTTAGGAGTTAAGAATGGATAGCCTGAATGCTCCCAATCAAGTTTATATTCAAGACTGTGTTTGTCTAAAATATCCAGCACTCTTTGTTGCAAACCCTCATGAGTAGATTCAGTTGAATATCTAAAGTTAAAAACAACTTCGGTGTCACCAGGAATCACGTTTGTGACGCCAGTGCCAGCATGAATATTAGAAATTTGAAAACTGGTTGCTGGAAAATATTCATTCCCATCATCCCACAATTCATTGCATAGGTCGTTCAGCGCTGGTATTGCCAAATGAATTGGGTTATCAGCCAAATGTGGGTAGGCAATATGCCCCTGCTTACCAATAATGGTCAAACGTCCATTAAGAGAGCCACGACGACCATTTTTAATTACGTCACCTAGTTGACTGGTTGAAGATGGCTCGCCCACCAGACAATAATCCACAGCTTGATTATTGGTTTTTAAATATTCACAAACCTTAACCGTGCCATCAATAGCCGGGCCCTCTTCATCAGAAGTAATTAAAAAACCAATAGTACCTCTATGATCAGGAAAATTAGCAACAAATCGTTCAGTTGCAACTACCATCGCCGCAAGTGAGCCTTTCATATCTGCCGCACCTCGAGCATACAACATGCCATCTATGGTTTCTGGCTTAAAAGGGTCTGTCTTCCAATCTGAGCCAACTGGCACAACGTCGGTATGGCCTGCAAAAACAAATACAGGCGATGTATCGCCTCGCGATGCCCAAAAATTATCAACTTCGCCAAATCTAAGAGATTGAACTTGAAAATCACTATCAGTTAATCGAGCACACATCAATGTCTGACAACCCTCGTCAAGTGGCGTTAAAGATGGTTTAGAAAGCAATAACTCGGCAAGCTCAATAGTTTGTGACATGTGGAAATTTTTTATTTAATGTTTAAATCTATTTTAGTGGTCTTTTTCAAAGCAAAAGGCTGACTTCTGACTTCAATATCTCCAGCTTGTCTAATGGCTTGGCCAGTTTTTGTAATGCGTGCAACTGCAATCATCTTATCTGCTTGTGACAATAAACGAGACGGCATCACTGAATTTTCATCTGACAAGATAACTGTGCCTGAAAAATCCTTTAGACTCATCTTTTCAATTGCAATAGGTATTGGCATTCCGCTAGCTGCACGCACATACACCATAATAAAGTCATTATCCTGAAGACTATTTTCCAAGATAGCAGAATCAATATCAACATTAACAGTTAATTTTATCTCTGAATTTTTTTCAGTTACGCCTGAATGTCTAGCCTTAACTGTAACTAATGTTTTCATTAAAGCAGCTTTTGCTGGTGACTGGCTTGACATTAATGACAGTGTATTTTCCCAAGTAGATATCGCTGTGTCTATATTATTTTGTTGGTATTGATACAAGCCCAACCTCCACAATGCCTCAACATTACTAGGCTCAAGTTGTAACGCCAAGTTAACCAACTCTATTGGCTCACCATGATATTGATCATTCTGTAACTGCGCCAAAATAGAAGCATTCTCAATCATTAAACTAACATTATTTGGATCAAGCTTTCTGGCTGTATTGTAAGCATTGACGCCTTTCTCATTTTCACCTAAAGATATATAAGAATAACCCAGCAAAGTCCATGCCTCGATATCGTCAGGATTGTCTTGAGTGCGTGCTATTAAATTTTGCACACTATCTTTTAACGACAATGACTCTTGAGTTTCAATTTCTGGTGTCATATCTAACAAAACACGAGATGTACCCTTTAGCAAGAATGGGTCACTAGAAAAATCCACATCATCAGGTTGCTTCATTGCATTACCAGTTTGACTAATTCTAGCCACGACAACAATTTCCTTAGCCTTTGACAGTGGACGAGATGGAATCACTGAATTTTGATCTGACAATACAACGTTTCCAGAAAAGTCTTTTAAACGGACTTTTTCGATTGCAATCGGCATTGGCCTTCCAGTTGCAGATTTTGCATAAACCATTAAATAATCATTTTCTGAACGAGTTTTCATTAATGATTCAGGAATTACCACATCCACCATCAGGGCGCCTTCGCCTATCTGGTGTGATGCTGAAATCCCTTGAACCTTTTCTAACATAATTTGTAAATCCTGGCGATTCGGATCATCTATAGGTAAACGCATTAACGCTTGTTTCCAAAGTTTTTCAGCTGTCTTAAAGTCTTGTTGATTTGCTGCAATCAATCCAGTTAAATAGACAGCATCTAAAGAGTTGGGGTCAATAGCTAATGCACTTTTTACTAACTCTGTCGGTCTGCCAGTAAAGTCTCCACCTTTAAGGCGTGCCAATGTAGTTGCATATTCAACTAAAGTTCTAACATTGCTCGCATCAAGTTGATAAGACTTATCATAAGCTTCCGCCGATTCGCTTAGACGATTTAACTCAAAATAGGTCAAACCTAAAATCTGCCATGAGCTCGAATCTTCAGGATTATCCTGCAAATGTTTTTTTAATTTAATCACGCTTTCATCTAGTGTGAGCGTAGCAACTTCTTGTTCTACAGATTCGGCATTCTTAGATTTATCTGGAGAAAGTATCTCATAGACACCAAATGAAACAATAAATAAAAATAGTGCAATAAAGACAATAAAACCACCATATCTTTGATTGTTTTTTAATGCTTGACTTGTGTCTTGCTCTAACTCTAAAGCTAAAGTTTGAGTTATTTCATCTTGAGCTGCCTCAAAAGACGATTTATCAATTAAATCACGCTCAAGATCTTGATTTAATTCTAACTGTCTTTGTTTTCCAAGTGCAATATTTGATTTTTTTAAATCAATATGGTTGTCTTTTAACGGACGATATAAAAACCAAGCTAGCCAAATAAATGATACTCCAAGCATTAATGAGAAGCTTAAATACAAATTCATGACTTAACTCTTAGACGATAACGACGATCGAAGGCAGCGAAAATTGCGCCTAAAGCAATAAAGATACCGCCTAACCAAATCAAGCGTACTAGTGGTTTGTAATAAAGTCTTAAACTCCAAGAGCCTCCTCCTAATGGTTCGCCCAGTGCAACATAAATATCTCTATAAAGTGACGGGTCAATTGCTGCCTCAGTCATCGGCATGCCAGTAACATATTGACGTTTTTCAGGCTTTAAGGTTGTTATTGGTTTGTTGAGATAAGCAACTTCAATCACACCCTTGTGTCCTTT
Source organism: uncultured Candidatus Thioglobus sp. (assembly GCA_910595805.1). Next base: position 10,740 of record CAJVCK010000002.1, read on the forward strand.
GTAATTTTCATGAGAAAAACTTTCAGCCCCTTTAAAGGTGAATTGATATTCTTGAATATTAACAGTCTCATTAAGCTCAACTTTAATGTCTTTTTCAACACCATATTGCGTTGTTACTGTTGCGCCTAAAACGAAAACACCGATGCCAATGTGCGCCAAAACCATGCCAAAAAATGCAGCACTAGGCTTTCCTTTTTGTCGTAATCGTTGGACAAGAATCACTAGAGAATGTAAAACCACCCAGATAAATAAAAACACAGCTAGCAGGACGAAAATATTGTCAGTTAAATATAAGGCAATTGAAAATAGTACTAGAACGCCTATCCAAGTTCTTTTTAATAAATGCCCAACTCTTTGGGGGTTGTCTTTTTTCCAACGTAAGAATGGCCCTACAGCCATTGCCAAAACTGCTGGAATCATAATTGGTATAAAAACTGCATCGAAATAAGGAGCACCTACCGAGATCTTACCTAAGCCTAATGAATCCAATAGCAAAGGATAAAGCGTGCCTAAAAATACACTTAACATCGCTGCTACAAACAAAATATTGTTAATGAGTAATCCGCTTTCACGAGACAATGGCGCAAACGTATTGTTACTGCTACGCATCAGGTTTGCACGCCAAGCATACAAAGCCAAAGAACTACCAATTACAATAATCAAAAATACTAAGATAAACAACCCTCTAGCAGGGTCAGAGGCAAACGAGTGTACTGAAGTCAAAATACCAGAACGCACTAAAAATGTACCTAGCAAGCTCAAAGAGAACCCAGAAATAGCCAACAACACTGTCCAGTGCTTGAATGCACCACGCTTTTCACTCACGCTTAAAGAGTGCACCAATGCAGTCGCTACAAGCCACGGCATGAAAGAGGCATTTTCTACCGGATCCCAAAACCACCAACCACCCCAGCCGAGCTCATAATACGCCCACCAACTGCCTAACGTAATACCGATTGTTAAAAATGCCCAAGCCACCAACGTCCATGGTCTAGACCAACGAAGCCAAGTAGAGTCCAACTGGCCACGCACCAATGATGATAATACAAAAGCAAAGGGGATAGCCAGTCCGACATAACCCATATACAGCATTGGCGGGTGAATAATAAGGCCAAAATCTTGCAGTAGAGGGTTTAACTCTCTACCCTGCATAGGGATAATATCCAATCGCTCAAAAGGATTAGATGTCACCAATAAGAATAATAAAAAACCGATACTAATGAAGCCTAATACAATCAAGATGTGATTAACAACTTCACTAGGTATACGCTTAGAAAAGATCGAAACCGCAACACTCCATCCAGATAGAATCAATGCCCACAATAGTAACGACCCTTCATGCGCACCCCAAACAGCTGAAATTTTAAACATTTCAGGTAATTCAGTATTGGAATTATTCGCCACATACTTAACTGAAAAGTCGTCAACAATGAACGCATTCATCAAAATAGCGAATGAAACTGCGGTCCAAAAAAATTGCCCCCATAATAGAGGCTTGGTTAGTTGGATTAGCGACGTATTGTTTTTGAAAAATCCAAAAGACGGCAAAATCACTTGCAATAGGGTAAATACTAAAGCAAGAATAAGTGCAAAATGCCCAATTTCAACTAGCATATCAATTTAGTAATAGATGTTGTTTGAATTAATCTATGCATTCTACTCTTCATTTTTCTCTCAGAATAAATAAGTTATTTTTTTGGTAGAAACCTTAAAAGAAGTCTATTATATTGTCTAAACCGCCATAACTAATTACAATATCTGCTTTTTTTTCAACCAATGGTTTAGCATGATACGCAACTGACAAGCCGGCAATTAACATCATCTCTAGATCGTTTGCGCCATCACCAGCAACAATAACTTGCTCGGGAGAAATAGAATACTTATTACACAATTCATTAATAAACTCAGCTTTAGCAGTTGCATTAATAATGTTTCCTTGAACTTCACCTGTTAATTGATTATTTTTTACGCCTAAACTATTAGCACGAGAATGGTTAAGGTCAATATCTTTAGCTAATCGATCAGTAAAATAGGTGAAACCTCCAGATACAACAGCGCTCTTTATTCCTTTAGTTTTAAAAAATTGAATCAATTCTTTTCCACCAGGGTTAACTTGTAGCCGTTCGCTATAAACTTGATTTAATACTGATATATCTAAGTTTTTTAATAGAGACACTCTTTCAATCAAAGAAGAATTAAAATCTAATTCTCCATTCATAGCACGCTCAGTAATGGCAGCCACTTGGGGCTTGATATTGGCAAAATCAGCAATCTCATCAATACATTCAATATTGATTAAAGTTGAATCCATATCACTCACGAATAATTTTATTTGTGAAAAGTCAATTGCAGGTAAGTAATTAAAATCAGTTAGATGGGCTTGTCTTAACTCATTAAGATCGATCACTTGATCGGTATAAAGACGAATATGATTATTATAAGGTTTGATATCACAGTGGTGAGTTGCTGAAATACTGGTGGCAACCTCTAAATCAGTACTGTGTTGAATGATTGTTTTCATAACCTAAATAGAATTATGGTGCGGAAGGAGAGACTCGAACTCTCACGTCTTGCGACACTGGAACCTAAATCCAGCGTGTCTACCAATTCCACCACTCCCGCGAAGATTTGAAATTATACCTAATTAATGTTACAGTGATAACTTTCAGGCTTAAGAAGGAACTATAAATATGACAATTAATAACGCTGTTTCAGCAATGGCTGGTGTTGTTGTAATGATTTCATTACTATTAGGCTCTGAAGTGATCACTTCAGCTTTTTTTCACGACGCTAATTGGTTGTGGTTAACCGGTTTCGTGGGTTTTAATTTATTACAGTCAGCTTTTACTGGTTTTTGTCCAGCAGCAATGATTTTTAAATCAATGGGATTAAAAAATTAGTCGTTATCTATATCGAACCAATTAAGTTTTTCTCTCAATTTAACCACTTCACCTACAATGATCAGTGTGGGTGCGTGAATGGTTTCATTTTCAACTAAGCCGGGTAACTCTGCCAAGGTTGTTGTGTAAACCTTATGGTCAGGCGTTGTTCCTTTTTCAACCAATGCAACTGGCATATCGCCACGCATACCATGCGCAATTAACTGTTCAGACAAATGCTTAGAGCCTACTAGTGCCATATAAAAAACAATAGTTTGTTGCTCTACCGCCAATTCATCCCAAGGCAAGTTCATGCTGCCATCCTTTAAATGACCAGTAACAAAACGACATGATTGAGAATAATCACGATGCGTTAGTGGGATACCAGAATAAGTGGAGCAGCCTGATGCCGCAGTAATACCGGGCACTACTTGGAATGGAATGCCATTTTCAGCTAAAGTTTCAATTTCTTCACCACCACGTCCAAAAATAAATGGATCGCCGCCTTTGAGGCGACAAACGCGTCGTCCTTGTTTAGCCAAATCTACCAATAATTGATTGATATCGCCCTGAGGCACTGCATGGTTATCACGCTCTTTTCCTACATAAATCAATTCTGCATCACGACGCACAAGCTCCATCACTCCATCTGACACCAAGCGATCGTACAAAATAACATCAGCTTGTTGCATCAAGCGTAGCGCTTTAAAGGTGAGTAAATCAGGGTCGCCCGGGCCACCGCCAACTAGATAAACTTCGCCGATACCACTATCAGTACTGCCATCAAGTTGTGCTTGTAAATCTGCCTTAGCCTCATCAACCTTGCCAGAGAATACTTTTTCAGCAACAATGCCTGAGAAAGTCTTTTCCCAAAAATAACGTCGATCTTCAATATTATTAAATTTTGCTTTAACTTGGTCTCTGAAGCTTCCTGCTAGCTCTGCTAACTTTCCATACGCATGCGGGATAGTGCTTTCGAGTTTTGCACGAATAAGGCGCGCCAATACAGGTGCTTTCCCTGCAGATGAAATCGCAATTACAATTGGAGAGCGGTCTACAATAGAAGGCATGACAAACGAACAAAGATCTGGAGAATCTACCACATTGACTGGAATATTAGCCGACTTAGCTAATGCTGATACCTGTGCGTTTAGATTTGAATCATCAGTTGCTGACACAATTAGCACTTGAGCGTCAATATCTGTTGCTTCAAATGCTTTTTCAATATGGTTGATTTTATTATCTTTAACCAGTGTATCTATACCACTACAGCGTTCTTTTGATACACAAGTAATAGCTGCATTCGCCTTTAACAGTAAATTGATTTTACGCAAGGCAATATCGCCACCACCAATCACTAGGCAAGGCTTCTGTTTAATATCAATAAAAATAGGCAGGTAATTCATAGTCTATTTAGCGTTAAAATAAAAAGCTACCATTATACTGTCTAAGCTTAAATTAAAGTATTGTTATGAGTATTGATCATTACACCTGTCCTTTTTCGCATTTAATCTTAAGCGGAAGATGCGGGTGTCAATATAGCGCTAAAGACTGTATCGCAGAAAAAGAATTTGGCGCCTGCCTGAATGAAAACTCTTCAATAGATTGTCAATCGCTGTATCACCACTTAAGAGATAACAGTGACTTTGCACTCAAAGCGCACCACCAATCTAGTTTATCAGTGGGACAACAATCTAAAATAAAAATGGGTGGCTTGCTTGCTTTACAAGAAATTCTTACTGATTTAGACACCGAGGATATTAATAATATTGTTACATTGGTTGCATTAACTAAGCAAACTTACAATGGCTTTGAAAAAATTCCATTTTCCCAGCTAATGCCTAAAATCTCCAAATTTAAATTCAGAAACCGGCCGTAACAATCGATTAAACCCCTAGCACCTGCTTAATAAGAGGGATAGTTATTTTATTTTTTTGCTGTAAAGATATTTTATCTAATTGGTCAATAGCACTTAACAAATCTGCTAAATCTCGTGAATAATGTTTAAACAAATAATCATAAACCTTACGATCAATCTTTAAATTTTGCTCATTCATTTGTTGTTGAATAATATTTTTTTTAGTTTCATCGTCTAGCGCCTCTAAACAAAAAATAGTTGCTAAAGACAGACGTGTTTTCAAATCTTTTAACAAGTCCAACTCACTGGGCAATACAGAGTCACTTATAATCAACTTAGTCGAAGTGTTAGCGACACGATTATAAAGATCAAACAATTCTTGCTGTTGTGCATCATCCAAACATCTAACATTATCAATACACACCCAGTCATTGACTTCTAGATCATTCATGATTCCATCAGGCATGTCTTGCTCAAAATCAAGATAAACAACACGTTGTGATCGATCTAGTGCTTCAAACGCACAGCCTTGTAATAAGTGTGTCTTACCGCATGACTTACCGCCATATATGTATACAACAGAGGATAAGGACTGAGAAAATAAATGAGCTAAAAATTCAACAACTTCTTGATTTGTGTCACCAATAAAATTACGCCAGAGCATTTTAGTATTAAGTGCAAAAGGCAAGCCTAATTGATTCATTATCGACGCTCTTGCAAAATAACTTGTTTAACCCAAATCCACATATAATCAGCACCGCTCAGTACTGTTGAAGTAGCCACAACAATAAAAAACATATCGGTCCACTGAGGCGTTACTGGATAGATTTGAGTAATAACCAGAAACAACACCAATGCAATTTGTAGCACTGTATTGAATTTAGATAAGTTTGATGGAGACAACATCTCATCTTGTGAATCATTAGTGCCTAAAAAATAACCGACTGTACCAGCAACAATCATTACATCACGTAAGAAGACCAAGATCAACAACCATAATGGCAATAAATCAATCACAAAAAGTGTAATAAAACTACCAGCTAATAACAATTTATCAGCCATTGGGTCTAGTATGGAGCCCAAACGGCTCTGACAAGAAAAACGTTTGGCAACCCACCCATCTAGTGCGTCAGTCACACCTGCAATAAAAAACAAAATGATTGCCAAAGAATAATTATGATTTAGCAAGGTCATTACAACTGGCACTGTTAAAATAATGCGTAAAATTGATAGTGCATTTGGCAAAGAAGACAAACTTAAATTCATTTTTTTGCTAGTAGAAAATATTTAAAAATTAATTATACGGAAAAACCAAGATGTCATCATTGACTTACCAAGATTCTGGCGTGGATATTACCAAAGGTAATGCGCTTATTGAACATATTAAACCGATTGCAAAATCAACTGCGAGAGAAGGTGTTTTATCTGGACTGGGTGGTTTTGGTGCCATGTTTGAGCTGCCAATTAATAAATACAAAAACCCAGTTTTAATCTCTGGCACCGATGGTGTTGGCACCAAACTTAAAGTAGCTGAAATGCTAAACAAACACGACACCATTGGCATTGACTTGGTGGCCATGTGTGTTAACGATTTAATCGTACAAGGGGCAGAGCCGTTATTCTTTTTAGATTATTATGCCACTGGCAAGCTCAATACTGAAACTGCAATATCTGTTATTTCTGGCATTGGTGAAGGTTGCAAGCAATCAGGCTGCGCACTTATTGGTGGGGAGACTGCTGAAATGCCAGGCATGTATAACGATGAAGATTATGACCTAGCAGGCTTTTGTGTTGGTATTGCTGACAAAGACAAAGTGATTGACGGATCTAAAGTTGCCGATGGCGACCATATTATTGCACTGGGTTCTTCTGGCCCACATTCTAATGGCTTTTCGCTTATTCGAAAGGTGCTAGAGCAATCAAATCCAACAGACGCGCAACTTGATGCATTAATTGAACCTACTCGTATTTATGTAAAATCTATACTTTCACTAATTGAGAAATTCTCGGTTCATGCGATTTCTCATATTACCGGTGGTGGCTTATTAGAAAACATCCCGCGTGTTCTACCTGCTGATTTAGCAGCACAATTAGACGATAGCTCTTGGGAATTTCCTGCAATTTTTCAATTTCTACAAGACAACGGCAACATCGACATAATGGAAATGTACCGTGTCTTTAATTGTGGTGTTGGTATGGTGATTGTCGTGCCTGCTGAGCAAAGTGAACAAGCCATAGCTCATCTAAATGAGCTTGGTGAAACTGCATGGTTGATTGGCGATATCCAAAAAAATAACGGCAAACAAGTCATTATTTAAACCCATGAGAGGTGTTGTTTTAATTTCTGGCAGTGGCTCTAATCTTCAGTCTATTATTGATCAAGCAACTAATATTGATTTAGACATTGGTTGTGTCATTAGCAATCAGCCCAATGCGTATGGCTTGGAACGTGCAGAAAATGCTGACATTCCTCAGCATGTGATCAAACACATTGATTTCGATTCTAGAGAAGAATTTGATCAATTTCTGAGTAAAACTATTGACCAATATACCCCTGATATTATTATATTAGCGGGCTTTATGAGAATTTTAACGGCGAATTTTGTGGAAAAGTATTGTGGAAAAATGCTAAACATACACCCTTCACTACTGCCAAAGTTTCAAGGCTTGAATACCCATCAGCGTGTGATTGATGCTGGTGAAAATGAACATGGTGTCAGTATTCATTTTGTCACAGCTGAACTTGACGGTGGCCCTATTATTGCGCAAAGCAGTGTTGCCGTACTACCTAATGACAACGCCAGTTCTTTAGCCAAAAGAGTGTTGATTGAAGAGCACAAACTCTACCCTAAAGTCATTCATTGGTTTACTCAGGGCAGGCTTAAACTTAATAATGGAAATGCTGTTTTAGATGGAGAGGTGTTGTGAAATCAATCCTTATTGCTTTTTGTTTGTATCTAGTCAATGTATCAGTTAGTGCCTTAACCCCGTATGAAGCCACATACATGCTTTCAATTTCAGGTGTCAAAGTAGGTATAGATAGACGAATACTTACTATAGAAGATGGCTCATATCATTATCAATCCGATGCTAGAACTACGGGCATAGGGAAGCTGGTTAAAGATTATAAAATTGCAGCAAAAACGATACTGGATATTAAGGACTCTGGTATTAATTCTCGCTCTTTTACAATTAAAGAGACAATTAATGGCGACATTGAGAAGGATATAAAGATTAATCTAGTAAACGGGGAATTAGATCCGCTTTCTCTGTTCTTAGTATTACCTCATGAAATTCAAAAAAATCCAACTAAAACAAATTTTAACTTTAAGGTTAATGATGGAAAAAAGGTGGAGCAGCACTATTATCAAATTATAAAAAGCAATAATGACAATATCATAAAAATCATTGAAAAAAATAAAAATATAGAGATGCATTTTTCAAAAAATAACGATACTCTACTTACATTCTTTAAAAACCAAAAAATCAGCTTACGAATTGAAAATGTTGTTTTTACAAAATCATTGTCAAATGATAAAAAACAATAATGCCAAACAACATCGTTAAAGTTAAAAATGTTATTTATGCAAAATAGGGCTTAAATATCGGCCTGTATACGAGCCTTTAACTTTAGACACCTCTTCAGGCGTGCCAGCAGCAATAATCTTACCGCCTTTATCACCGCCTTCTGGGCCTAAATCAACAATCCAGTCTGCCGTTTTGATTACATCTAAATTGTGCTCAATAATCACAATGGTATTTTCTCGCTCGCGCAAACGATTAATAACCGCTAACAGTTGCTTAATATCGTGAAAATGCAAGCCTGTTGTTGGCTCATCTAAAATATAAAGGGTTTGACCAGTGTCTACTTTGGATAATTCTTTAGCTAGTTTAATTCGTTGTGCCTCGCCACCGGACAAGGTAGTAGCATTTTGTCCTAATGTGATATAGGATAAACCAACATCCATTAGTGTTTGTAGCTTTTGATTAATCCTTGGCATAGGTTCAAAAAATACAACTGCATCTTCAACTGTCATCTCTAAAACTTGCGCAATGGTTTTTCCTTTATAAAAAATTTCTAATGTTTCACGATTGTATCGATGGCCATTACACACGTCACAAGGTACATAAATATCAGGTAAGAAGTGCATCTCTACCTTGATCAATCCGTCACCCTTACAAGCCTCACAACGACCGCCCTTAACATTAAAACTAAAACGTCCAGACTTATAACCACGTGATCGGGCTTCTAAAGTTTGAGAAAATAAATCACGAATCAAGGAAAAGGCACCTGTATAAGTTGCTGGGTTTGAACGCGGTGTACGGCCTATTGGGCTTTGATCAATATTAACTACTTTATCAAAATACTCAAGCCCTTCAATAGAGATATGGGGCGCAGGTATTGTTTGTGCACGATTAAGCTCTCTCGCAGCCAAAGAATACAAAGTATCATTAATTAGTGTGGATTTTCCAGAACCTGATACACCGGTAATACAAGTAAGCACCCCTACTGGAATTGACAAGTCAACCCCATCAAGATTGTTACCTGAAGCACCTTGAATCTTGAGCCAATTTTGTGCAGTTTTTCTTTCGTTCGGTATCTCAATACTCTGACGACCACTAATATAATCACCCGTTAGCGACTTAAGATTGTCGCTCACTTCCTTTGGCGTTCCACAAGCAATAATTTCACCACCATGCACACCTGCACCTGGACCAATATCAATCACATAATCTGCCTGCTTAATCGCATCTTCATCATGCTCCACTACAATTACAGTGTTACCGATATCTCGCAGATAAGTAAGCGTATTGAGTAATTTTTCATTGTCTCTTTGATGAAGGCCGATAGAAGGCTCATCCAGCACGTATAACACGCCCATTAAGCCTGCACCTATTTGGCTAGCCAAACGAATACGCTGAGCCTCACCACCCGATAAGGTGCTAGAACGACGATCTAAACTTAAATACTCTAACCCCACATTTATTAAAAACTCTAAACGCTGAATGATTTCTTTTAAAACTTTATCAGCAATTTCGCCTCGCACACCTTCGAGTTTTAAATCTTTAAAAAATTTATGAATATTGGCAATAGAAAGCTTGGCAATGTTAGACAAATTATAATTACCAATAAACACATTTCTGGCTGACTCATTCAATCGATCACCCTTACAGTTGCTGCAGTCTTTTGTCACTACGTAACGTGACAACTCTTCTCGTACAGATCGAATTTCACTTTCTTCATAACGGCGCATCATTCTTGGAATGACACCATCAAAGGGTTTGGCTTTATTTGACCAACCTTTACGACCCTTGATTTTTGAAAAATCAATTTCTTTATCACCACTGCCATATAAAACAACATGCTTATGCTCGTCATTCAATAGCTCATAAGGAGTATCAATACTAAAGCCATAATGTTGCCCTACTAACATCAAGATTTGATAAAAATAAGCATTTGATCTGCCCCAGCCATAAATCGCACCATCAGCCAAACTCAATTCAGGATTGGCCACAACTTTTCCTTCATCAAAAACATCTCTAACACCTAATCCATCGCAGCTTTGACAAGCGCCTACTGGATTATTAAATGAAAACAATCTTGGTTCTAACTCTTCCAATGAGTATCCACATTCAACACAAGAAAACTTAGCTGAGAACACCAACTCATCTTGTTTTGAGTCATCTTCCATTAATGCCACACGCACTATGCCAGCACTTAAATTTAATGCTGTTTCCAAAGATTCAGATAAACGAGAGGCAATATCTTCTCTAACCTTGAGGCGATCAACCACAATTTCAATGGTATGTTTTACCTTGCTATCAAGCTCAGCCATGTCATCTAAGTAGATAATCTCGCCATCCACGCGAGCGCGCAAAAAACCTTGGTGAGACAACTCATCTAACATCTTCGTATGGCTACCCTTACGATTCTGCACCACAGGCGCAAGTAACATAATTTTTTCACCTTCTGGCAAGGTCATAATACTATCTACCATTTGTGAAATGGTTTGTGAAACTAAGTCGATCTTATGTTCAGGACATTTTGGCAAACCGGCACGTGCAAACAACAATCTTAAATAATCATAAATTTCAGTAATGGTGCCAACGGTTGAGCGTGGGTTATGTGAAGTGGCTTTTTGTTCAATAGAAATAGCAGGAGACAAGCCTTCAATAAGGTCTACATCAGGCTTTTCCATCAAGGATAAGAACTGACGCGCATAGGCTGATAAAGACTCAACATAACGGCGTTGTCCCTCAGCATAAATCGTATCAAAAGCCAGTGATGATTTACCCGAGCCAGACAAACCAGTAATCACAACCAGTTTGTTTCTAGGGATATCTATATCAATATTTTTTAAGTTGTGGACTCTGGCGCCCCGAATACTAATCTGATCCATTCTAATGCTTTAAAAATATGTCGGACAAAGGGTTAATTATAACGCTCATGCAATGTAAAATCATAAATAATTTAACGACTTTATTAAGAATGAAATATAAACGCATCCTATTAAAACTCAGTGGTGAAGCTTTGGCTAACACTGAAAATACGGTTGACCCAGACACCCTTAGTAAAGTTGTTAGCATTATTCAATCAGCACTCGAACAAAAAGTAGAAGTAGGTATTGTTGTCGGTGGTGGTAATATTTTTAGAGGTGCAGCACTAGCCGAGGCTGGCATGAACCGTGTAACCGGCGACCATATGGGTATGCTAGCTACCGTCATAAATGCACTAGCAATCTCAGATGCTTGTAAACAATCTGGTGTTGATGCAATGGTTATGTCTGGCTTTCCTATCGGGGGTGGCGTTTGTGATCCAGTTGACCATAATAAAGCCAAACAAGCACTTAACGAAGGCAAGGTTGTTATTTTCTCAGCAGGCACAGGTAGCCCGTGCTTTACAACTGATACAGGTGCCGTACTACGAGGTATTGAAATTGGCGCCGATGTTGTTTTTAAAGCCACTAAAGTAGATGGTGTTTATACCGAAGATCCAATGAAAAATCCGGATGCAACTCGTTACGAAACACTTAGTTTTGATGAAGCAATTGAGAAAAACTTACAAATTATGGACACCGCTGCATTTGCCTTATGTCGTGAGCATAATATCGAAATCTGTGTATTTAGTATGCTTGAAGATCCAAACACCCTATCTAATATTTTAAAAGGTGAATCATTCGGCACTATTGTCAGCCAACAATAACCAGAGGAAAAAAATATGTTAAACGAAATTCAACAAGACGCTAATGATCGCATGAATAAGACTGTCTTATCACTGGAAAATGCTTTTAGTAAGATCCGTGCAGGTCGTGCCCACCCGTCGCTACTTGAGCAAATTCAAGTTGACTATTATGGCTCTATGGTGCCAATTTCACAAGTGGCCAATATTAGTGCTGAAGATTCTCGCACTCTTAAAGTGTCCCCTTGGGAAAAAGACATGGTAGCTATTGTTGAAAAGGCTATTATGACTTCCGATCTTGGACTTAACCCACAAACAGTAGGCCAAGTAATGCGTATCCCTCTTCCGCCACTCACTGAAGAGCGTCGCCGTGAACTGGTGCGTGTAGTTAAAGACGAGGCTGAGCAAACTAAGGTTGCCATTCGCAATATCAGGCGTGATGCTAATTCTGATTTCAAAGAGCTATTAAAAGAAAAAGAAATCTCAGAAGATGATGCTAGAAAAGCAGAAGATAATATTCAAAAGATCACCGATGAACATGTGAAATCGATCGATGAAAAGCTCAATGAAAAAGAAAATTCATTACTTGAAATCTGATAATAAAATTTGATAGGCAATAAAAAAGCCCGCATTGCGGGCTTTTTTATTGTTATTTGTTTACTATTTCTCGTAAGCCTCTACACAAGAAAAATAACCTGCCCATCGATCATTAGCAAATGAAGTACCTAGTGTATCGATTGGTCCGATATTATATAAATAATCACCCATCAAAGCTTCTTTGAAAATCTCAACATTATATTCTGACAAGCCTAATTTTGTTTTACAAGAATCGTGCGCTGCAGTGGTAATTTCAGCCCCAGAAGTCGTTGTTCCGATAGTTGCATCAGCAGGGTCAGTCAATGTCATTGTATTAGCGTTTTGATCGCCAATAACAATTTGCTCCGCTACTGGCGCCAATGAATCAAATGATTCTACAGGGCCCATATCTCGATCATCGCCACCTGCTATTACATTGGTCATCAAAACAAATGTCGCCACAAAACCCAAAGTACTTTTCATCATTATTATTATCTCCAAAAAGGTTAAAATTTAATCTATTATAGCGGGTTATTTTTTTACTGTAAATGTTTATGCTTGACGATTTTTCAAAACAATGCTCTAAGTCAAAATTATCACTCTTATGCGGTCAATTAATAGACTTATCAAAGGAGGCGTTGTCTGTCAATAATGGCAATATTCCAAGATGGGAGCAAGCAATCGAGTCTATTAAAACTCAACCACAAGGAGGTGTTCAATACGAAGCTCCATATCTAAAAATCAACGTACAAAATATTAACGAAGAACAACTTGAATCTTCATTAAAACAACTTATGCCATGGAGAAAAGGCCCCTACCAAATTTCTGATCTTCGGCTTGATAGTGAATGGCGTGGTGATATGAAATGGGACAGAATCGCTCCACACATTCAATCACTAAATGACAGAGTGGTACTTGATGTTGGCGCTGGAAACGGATACTTTACTTATTTAATGTCACTATCTGGTGCAAAAATTGCCCTAGGTATTGAGCCTTTTCTATTATTTAATTATCAATTTCAAGCAATACGTTCACTCATTGACAAACCGCCTAACGCTTTTATTTTGCCATTAAAGTTAGAACAAATGCCCAGTAAGGCAGTATTTGACACTGTATTTTCAATGGGGGTACTCTATCATCAAAAAGACCCTATGCTACATTTGCAACAACTTAAAAATGTAATGGCAAAGGACAGTGAGCTTGTTTTAGAGACCTTGGTGATTAGCGCCACTTATGGCGATCAAATTATCCCACAAGATCGTTACGCCAGAATGCGCAATGTTTGGTGTCTGCCATCAACAGATACATTGCATGACTGGTTAAAGATAGCCGGCTTTAAAAATATCAAATTGGTTGATGTTACCAAAACTACACCTGAAGAACAGCGAGCCACACATTGGATTGGTAACAACACCCAATCGCTCCAAGATTTTCTCGATCCTAATGATGACAACTTAACCATTGAAGGTCTGCCAGCACCTTTACGCGCAACTGTTATCTGCAGTATTTAAAGGTATAATTGTTTCAATGTTACGCATAGTATTACCATTCTTATTTTTTTTCTCATTGAATGCAGTTGCTAACATTAAAGTTGTTGCGAGCATTAAGCCCATTCATTCAATTGCAAGCGCTATCATTCAAGGTGTCGATGAAGTTGATTTGCTACTAGACTTACAACAATCAGCACATCATTTTCATCTTAAACCTTCACAGATATCGTTGCTAAATAAGGCAGACTTGGTTATTGCAATCAATCCTAATATGGAAGAAGGTATTAGCAAGATTCTAACCAATTTACCAAAACAAAAAACCTTGTATGTCGTTGATAGCGAACACGACGAACACGACGAACACGACGAACACGACGAACACGACGAACACGACGAATCGAGTATCAATTACCATGTATGGTTAGATGTTTCTAAAATGCAGCTTTTTGCAAATAAACTCACCAATAAGCTCATTAGTCTTGATCCTAAAAATAAAGCTGTTTTTAATAAAAACCTTCAAGCATTAAAGCTAAATTTATCTAAACTCGATGCCGATATCAAAGTACAACTTGACCAATACAAACGCACTCCAATAGTAAACTATTCACAAGCGCTGGCACCTTTTTTAAATGCTAACCAACTTAATCTTATTACTTCTGTTGTTAACAACCACGAGCAAAGACTAAGTGCAAAAAGAATTTTGGACGCAAGGAAAGCAATTAAAAACAACTCGGTTGAATGTTTGCTTTCAACAGTAGAAATAGCACCAAAACGCACTCGAACTGTTGCAGAGGGTTTTAATATACAAAACATTAGTATCGATATCATTGGATCAAATTTAAATCGAGGGCCTAACCTCTATCCCAAGCTCATGCACAATATTGCCAATACGGTTGAACAATGCCTCAAATAAGATCTGCTTTTAATAAAGCATCATCCCGCTATGATGAACATGCTTTTTTACAAAAAGAAATCGCCACTCGTCTCGATGCTAAACTCGATGTTATCTCAGGCACATCAAAGGTTATTCTTGATCTCGGTGCAGGCACAGGTTTATTAAGTAAGCAACTTACCAAACGCTTTCCAGATTCACAACTCATTTGCCTTGACTTTGCTCAAGCTTCCTTAAACAACAATCCATCAAAAAATAAACTGTGTGCTGATGCTTATCATCTACCACTAGCTGATAATAGTGTTGATATGGTTATTTCAAGCCTAATGATGCAGTGGTGTCCAAATCTTAAACAGCTCTTCTCAGAATGCCGCAGAGTGCTTAGAAATGATGGATTAATCTTATTCTCTACCTTTGGCCCAGACACACTTAAAGAGCTTAAAAAGAGCTGGTCAGTGGTCGATAGTGAAGCACATGTTAATACCTTTACTGATATGCACGATATTGGCGATCAAATGCTCGGTGCTGGCTTCCAATCACCAGTAATGGAAATGGAAACACTCACCCTTACCTATCAAACGGTTACGGACTTACTCAGAGATCTCAAAGCCATCGGCGCGCAAACGGTAAGCGCTCGCTCAAAATCACTCATGGGTAAAGACAAATTTAAACTGATGATTAAGATGTATGAGTCTTATCGAAAAGACGGAAAACTACCGGCCACCTATGAAGTAATTTATGGGCACGCCTGGAAAAGAACATCAACCCTTGGTGCTATCGAAATTAATAATAGCTAAAATAATAGCGGCCCCCACTTTTTACTTGCTGAAATCAATAGTTTTTAACTACCTCTGTTAACTATTTGGTGTTATCTATTGGCTCTGCTTTTTTAACTCTAATTTTATTGCCATCAACAGGCTTGCCGTTGAGCACTTGTATGGCTGCTTTTGCATTGCCAACTTTTGCAATCTCAACAAAACCAAAGCCTTTAGATTCGCCGGTTGCTTTGTCTAATATTAGATTGCAGGATTGCACGTCCCCATGCTCTTTAAATAATTCTTCAAGTGCATTTTCTGACAGTGTGCGAGGAAGGTTTCTGATTAAAATTTTCATTTTACGATGTACTTTTTTTAACTAGGTCGAAGTTTGGAGTGTGCGACCTTAGAATAAAGAAAGTGCAAGCTTCATCCAGAAATCTGGGAACAAGCCGACCACTAAGATGAGTGTGGTGTTGATCGACAACACAAGCTTTATATCCATCGGAGCAGTAATAGTCAACTCCTGTTCGGCATCATTAAAGTACATAGACTTAATGATTTGCAAATAGTAGTAAGCACTAATCACAGCAAATACCACAGCAATGATTGCCACAGTTACAAAGCCAGCTGAAATAACCTGCTGTAAGATAAAGAACTTTGAATAAAAACCAATAAATGGCGGCACGCCTGCCATTGACAACATCACCACTAACATCATCAATGCAAACCAAGGGGAGCTCTTGCTCAAGCCTTTGTAATCAGAAATCTCTTCCGCCTCAAAGCCTTTTTTGTTTAGCAGAATAATTACACCAAATGCCGCCAAACTCATGAGCACATAAACCAAAATATAGAATGTGGCCGCACCATAACCACTGATTACGCCAGTAACAAAACCCAACATAACAAAACCAATATGAGATATGGTTGAATACGCCAACATGCGTTTGATGTTGGTTTGCATCAATGCTACAACCGAACCGAGTGCAATAGACAGTAACGCTAAGATCATAAACAAATCTGACCAGTAAGCGTGCATCGAGCCTAAGCCATCAACCAATAAACGTACTAACATCGCAACAGCGGCAATCTTTGGTACAGTTGAGATGAACATCGTTACCGAAGTTGGTGAGCCTTGGTATACATCTGGTACCCACATATGGAATGGCACAGCGCCGAGTTTAAAGGCAATACCAATTACCAAGAATACTAGGCCGAAATTAATGATTAATGTTTCTCTTGATGCGAGGTTTGCGTTTGAAGCAAATGCTGAAATTTCGCTAATATTAAGACTACCACTAATGCCGTAAATCATGCTCATACCATAAAGCAATAAGCCTGATGCAATCGCACCTAGTACAAAATATTTAAGTGCCGCTTCAATCGCACCTGATCGTTTACGAGCAATAGCAATCAAAGTGTAGAGTGATAATGATAAGATCTCAAGACCTAGATATAGCGTTAATAAGCTGTAACCAGATACCATCACCATCATGCCTAAAATGGATAATAAAACCAAGACAAAATATTCACCTCTAAATAAATCATGCTGGGTTAGGTAATGACGCGAGTACACCATAGCCACCATAGCTGAACCCATCATAAAGACTTTGAATACCGAGGCCATATCATCTAGTACGAATGAATTGCCAAAAATGATTGTTTCTGGATGGCTGATTAAATTAAAAGCCAGTAGCCCAGTAATAAACAAACTAATTTGCGTTAAGTAATAAGTGATTTGCTTAAACTCTTTAGTTAAGAAAAGATCTAGCAGTAGCACCACGACAATTGCACTTAATAAAAAGATTTCTGGCAATGCTACCAGTAACGACGCTGTATCAAATTGGAAAGTATTCATCATAATTTAGACGTTAATGCTTGATTTAATAGGTGATCAATTGATATGTGCATGACTTCAATAACTGGCTGTGGATATAAACCCATGATCAATACTGCCAATGCTAATGTTGTTAATATAAAGAACTCTCGACCATTAATATCGTCAAGTGATTCTACTGCAGGATTAGTAATTGGACCCCAAAATACACGCTTCACCATCCATAAGGTATAAGCTGCACCAACAATCAATGTCGTCGCTGCCAATACTGCATACCAAATATTGGCTTGCACAGCAGCCAGAATCACCATAAACTCACCGACAAAGCCTGAGGTGCCTGGTAAGCCGGCATTCGCCATGGCAAATAACACTGCAAAGCCTGTAAACTTCGGCATTGAATTAATCACACCACCGTAAGTTGAAATCTCTCTAGAATGCAGGCGGTCATACAGCACACCCACAACTAAGAACATGGCTGCTGAAATAAAACCATGTGAAATCATCTGTACCATTGCACCTTCAAGACCAAGCAGTGCACCTTCTGCGCTATCTGGTTTGTAGGCTAAGAATAAGGCAAAAACACCCAAGGTTACAAAACCCATATGTGAGATCGAAGAATAAGCAATTAACTTCTTCATGTCTCTTTGCACTAACGCCACAAAACCAATATAAACAATGGCAATTAGTGATAATACAATGACTACGTCTGAAAATTGTAATGAAGCGTCAGGTGTGATTGGCAATGAGAAGCGGAAGAAGCCATAGCCACCCATTTTTAACATAATGGCCGCTAGAATCACAGAGCCGCCTGTTGGTGCTTGTACGTGTGCATCAGGCAACCAAGTATGCACTGGAAACATTGGCACTTTTACGGCAAAGGCCATAAAGAATGCCCAAAAAATCCACGCTTGTTCAGTAGCTGTTAGGCTTAAATTGTGCATGTCTAAAATTGAGAATGAGCCACCCTTGTTGTACATGTAGATCAAAGAAACCAGCATAAAGACCGAACCCAAGAAAGTGTACAAGAAGAATTTAATCGCTGCATAAACACGATTATCGCCACCCCAAATACCTACGATCAACAACATTGGAATCAATGATGCTTCCCAAAAAGCATAGAACAAAATTGCATCAAGTGATGAAAACACGCCAATTATCAAACCTTCCATCATTAGGAATGCTGCCATATAGTATGCTGTTCTATTTTGAATCACTTCCCAGCCAGCAATCAACACTAGAACAGTTGAGAATGTTGTTAATATAATCAGCGGCATTGAAATACCATCAACACCAATGTGATAATTAATATTAAATTGAGAAATCCATGAGGTTTTCTCAACAAATTGCATTAAGTGCGTTGTACTATCAAAGCCTGTATAAAGGCTTAACGACATTACAAACACCAAAATTGAAATAGCCACACTTAACCAACGAGCTGTGTCAGCACGTTGGTTACCAACTAGAATAACTAGTGCGCCACCTAAAATTGGCAACCAAATTAATAAGCTTAATAATTCCATAATTAAAACTCGATCTGTAATAGTGGGTTATCGCCGGCAAACAGCGCCCAAGTTAAAATAATTAATAAGCTGAAAATCATAAAGAAAGCATAATGATAAACATAGCCTGTTTGAATTGGACGAACCACGGAACCGATAAAGCCAACCATTCTCGCACTGCCATTAACCACCATCTTATCGATTAGTCCAGAATCGGATACCTTCCATAAGAAATTACCTAGTTTTTTAACACCATTAACAAAGACAATTTCGTTAAAACGATCAAAACCATACAAGGATTTCAAGATATAGTTAATACCTTGAAACTTAGACTGCACCCAAGTTGCCCACTCGGTACGATAAAGTGAAAACACCCAAGCCGTCACAATACCACCAACCATCATCCAGAATGGTACGGTATATACAGCATGACTAATCATTCCTAATGCACCGCCATGATTGTCAAACAATTGTCCAATTTCCGACATTGATTTGTGGGCAGCATCCACGGTAATCGCATTATCTAGCCAGCCATTAAATAACATTGGATCGATAGTTAAATAACCAATAACCGCTGAAGGGATCGCCAACGCTATTAACGGGAAAGTAATTGATGGTGCTGATTCGTGTAAGTGTTCAGCCGTATGATGATCAACACGTGATTCACCGTGGAAAACTATAAAGAACATTCTAAGTGAATAAAACGCCGTAATAAAGACACCAGCAACTACCGCGTAATATACCCAGTCTGCATATGGTAGCGATGAGAAATGTACCGCTTCAATAATCATGTCTTTTGAATAGAAGCCTGCAAAACCTGGAAAACCTATCAAAGCAAGTGTGCCAATTAAGCCTGTCCAATAGGTAATTGGCATTTTCTTGCGCAAACCACCCATCTTACGAATATCTTGTTCATGATGCATGGCCACTATCACTGAACCTGCACCTAAGAACAACAATGCTTTAAAGAATGCATGTGTCATTAGGTGGAAAATTGCTACTGAGTAAGCACTCACACCCAAGGCAACTGTCATATAGCCAAGTTGTGACAATGTTGAGTAAGCCACCACTTTTTTAATATCGTTTTGCACGATGCCGAGCAAGCCCATAAATAAGGCAGTAATCGCACCAACCACCATTACAACGGTTAACGCCACATCACTAAGCTCAAACATTGGTGACATACGAGATACCATAAAGATACCTGCTGTTACCATGGTTGCTGCGTGAATCAATGCTGAAATTGGTGTTGGGCCTTCCATTGAGCCCGGTAGCCAAACGTGCAATGGTACTTGTGCTGATTTACCCATCGCACCTACGAATAAAAATAGACAAATAACGGTAATTAAGTCTGCACCCCATAGTGACTGGCCCACAACCTTATCTAGGCTGGAAAATACTTCCATATAATCAAGTGAGCCACTAAATGCTAATACTAAACCAATACCTAATAAGAAGCCAAAATCACCTACTCGGTTGACCAAGAAAGCCTTTAAGTTGGCTTCAACGGCTGATTCCTTATGGTGCCAAAAACCAATCAATAGATATGAAACAAGACCTACAGCTTCCCAACCAAAGAACAATTGCATAAAGTTATTGCTCATCACTAGCATAAACATTGAGAAGGTGAATAATGAGATGTAACTAAAGAATTTAGTATAACCATCATCGTCATGCATATAGCCAATGGTGTAGATATGTACCATCAGTGAAACAAATGAAACTACTACTAACATCACTGACGTTAAATTATCAACTAGGAAGCCAACACTGACATTTAAACTGCCAATTTGCATCCAGGTGTATAAGTTTTGATTAAAGACTGCACCTTGTTCTAAAACATGATGATTAAAAACATATAGCGCCAATACCGTTGAGATGAGTACACCTAAAATTGTAATTGTGTGTGTAGCTGTACGGCCCAGCACACTACCAAAGAATCCGGCAATAATAGCGCCTACAAGTGGGGCAAGTGCAATTGTTAAATAAATATTTTCCATAATTTAACCCTTTAAGCTATTAGTAACATCGACATTAATAGTGCCTTTGTTTCTAAACAACAACGTTAGTATTGCTAGTCCAATCGCGACCTCTGCTGCTGCCACTGTCAAAATAAAGAAGACAAAAATTTGCCCAGCCTCATTGCCTAAAAAATGTGAAAAAGCAATAAAGTTGGTATTAACCGCTACCAAAATCAATTCAACACACATCAACAAGGTAATAATATTGGTACGATTAACAAAAATTCCAACCAAGCCAATACAAAAAATAATAGCACTCAAAATTAAGTAATCACTTAAACTAACCATTACTTAGCCTCCTTGTTCGGTGTAGCAATTGAAACCAAACGCACTCGATCTTTAGCTTGAACATTAACTTGCTCTGAAATCGATTGCTTCTTACGATGAAGCTCGTTACGATGCACTAATGTAATAGCTGCAATGATTGCAATAAGTAATAACACTGCTGCTAATTCAAATGGATAAACATAATCGGTATAAAGCTGTGTTGCCAATACAGTGATGTTGCTGTAATCTGCCGCATGCCTTGCTGGTGCCGCCACAACATCAAGCCCAAACTGGTTACCCCCTAATACTAACGTCATCTCAGCAATAATAATTGCCGCTACTATCAGGCCTAATGGCAAATACCCAGCAAACTTTGCGCGCATTGTTGACTTATCAATATTTAGCATTTTAATAACGAATAGGAATAGCACCATTACAGCACCAACATAAACTAGGATCAGAGTAATAGCTAAAAATTCAGCCTCTAGTAAGATCCAGATGCTGGCAGCAGAAAAGAAAGACAGAATTAGAAATAAAACTGCTTTCGCTGCATTACGTGAGAAAATCATTGCCAAAGAGCTTGCAACAAACCAAAACGAAAATACGTAAAATAATATTTGATCAAATGTCATAATTTGCCTTATCTATATTTCGAATCTTCCAACTTAGTTTGGTTGATCATTTTTTCATTTTTATCGCCCACTTCTAGTAAGTGTGCTTTATCGATAATACTACCTTCTCTAGAATCAACAAAAGCGTAGTCAAAAATTTGAGTCTCTACAATGGCATCAACTGGACATGCTTCTTCACAAAATCCACAGAAAATACACTTAAATAAATCAATATCGTATTGAGTGGTACGGCGTGTACCATCATCTCTCGCCTCAGATTCAATTGTAATTGCATTAGCTGGACAAACTGCTTCACAGAGTTTACAAGCAATACAACGTTCTTCGCCATTAGGATAGCGACGCAAGGCATGTAGACCTCTAAAACGTGGTGATATTGGTGTTCTTTCTTCTGGATACTGAACTGTAATTTTTTTATTAATCAGCTCTTTTGCGGTAATTTTCATACCACCACGTAACTCACCCAAGCTATATTCTTTAACTAATTTTTTAATATTATTAATCATAAATTACACTCCCAATATCAATACTAGAACCAGGGTCCTATTTTTAATTGTGTCATTAATGCAACCACGAAGATCCAAACAATGGTCCACGGTAAAAAGACTTTCCAAGATAAACGCATGATTTGATCATATCGAAAACGTGGGAATGTTGCACGCACCCACAAATATAAAAACATAAAGAAAGTGGTTTTTGCTAATAGCCAGATAATGCCCGGCACCCAAGCAAATGCTGATTCCATGACTGGAATACCCTCAAACGGAGAATGCCAACCACCAAAAAACATAATAACAGCCAATACTGCCATCAAAATCATATTGGCGTATTCTGCTAAGAAAAATACCGCAAATGTCATGCCTGAGTATTCAACATGTGTACCACCTACAATTTCCGACTCACCTTCTACCACGTCAAATGGAGCTCGGTTAGTTTCAACCAAAGCCGAAATAAAGAAGATAATCATCATTGGGAATAGTGGTATCCAATACCAATGCATAATGCCACCTTTTTGCGCCATAACAATGTCATTTAAATTCACACTACCGGCAATCATCACTACCGTTACTAAAGCAAAACCAATCACAATTTCATAAGACACTAACAATGATGCACTACGTAATGCACCTAACAACGGGTACTTTGAGTTAGATGCCCAACCTGCTAGAATGATGCCGTAGACACCAATCGAGCCAATCGCTAAGACATACAATAAACTAATATCTAAATTCGCAACATAAATACCTTCATCAAAAGGAATGACCGCCCATACAGCAATTGCTGGCGCTATCGCCAATATTGGCGCTAAAAGGAATAAATAAATATTAGCTTTAGTCGGAAAAATAATTTCCTTAGTCATTAGTTTTAAAGCATCTGCAATCGGCTGCAACCAGCCCTTTGGACCTACACGGTTAGGACCAATACGTAATTGCATATAACCAATGACTTTACGCTCAGCATAGGTGAAATAAGCCACCACCAACATCAGTGGCATAACCAAAGCAATTGCCTTAATTAATATAATTAAAATAGCTGCAATAGAGCCATCAAACCATGGGATTAGCTCGTAAATTAGCTCAACAAAAGACTGCCACAACTCCATCATGGCTGGCCTCCTGTTGAATGATTTGCATTGACAAAAACGCAATTATTAGCCACTGCCTCATTAACATCAACTGGCACACCTAGGTAATCGCCATCTTGCGCAACTTCTAATTTTTTAGCTGTGGCTTTATTCATTGAGGCACTATTGATTTGGCCAATCTTTGTCGCCTGTAATGAGGCTGCATGCCTAGACAAGACATCAACAGCGTAAGGCGATTTTTGCCAAATAACATTAATACCTCTTTTGACTTTCACATCAATACTTTCATCATGAACGTGTTTCTTATGACTTTGATGCATCACTTCGCTTGTTACTTGTGTGGAATCTGCATAATGAAAACCTGGCAACTCTAATAAGTCAGCCAACACTTTTAACACTTTCCAAGCAGGCTTTGCATCACTTGGTGCATTTACTGCTGCTGCAAATGATTGAACCTCGCCTTCAACATTTACATGTGAACCTGAAGTTTCGTAAAAACTTGCAATTGGCAATAGGACATCTGAATATTGCTCAACCACATCGTCTTTAAAACTGTTTAATGAGATTACAAAAGTGTCATTATTGCTTAACGATTCAACAGCTTGAACAGAATTATGGAAATCGTATTGTGGGTAAACATCTAACAAAATATAAGCTTTCAAATCAGCTGCCAGCATGGCATTTGTATCTAATCCACCTTTGCCTGGAACAAAACCTGCAAGGTTAGCTGCTGTTGAATTAGCACTAGCACTAACATTGAGTGTTGTAGAGTTTGTATTTTGTGCAATTTTTCTAATTAAATTTGAAATACTTAAGGCTTGAGGATTGTTAACCACATGCTCACCTAAAACAATAACCGAATTGTCTGAATCTAGCAATTTATTAGCCAATTGTGCTGCTTCATCACTTACTTCGATATCATTTAAATAGTCTGGAATTTCAACTTGTGAAATCTGTAAAACTGACTTTAATACAGCTGCTAACGTTGCCGCTATTTGATTGGGTGAAATAATGTTTTCACTATTGAGACGATAATTAAAATCAAACGCCACTGAGTTGATTACGTCAACACTGGCACCTGATAAACTAGCCTTTCGCAGACGATGGCTTATCATTGGCTGCTCTAGTCGTAGGTTTGAACCAATCATGAGTGCGTGATCAACACCTTCTAAACCTGCTAATTTAATATTTGATTCAAGTGCAATTGCATTGTTTAAATCTTTAACATTTAAACGATGGTCGATGTTGTCAGAACCTACTTCTCTTAAAATCTTTTGCAACAAATGGAATTCTTCCAATGTTGCTGTATTTGAAGCTAACGCACCCAATTTATCTGCTTGTCGAGCATTAAACACATTGTTTGCCAAGCCTCGAATCACAAAATCTAGTGCGACATTCCATTCAACTTCTTTCCATGTGCCTTCAACTTTAATCTGTGGTGCTAACAGTCTATTTGCATGAGAAAGACCTTCATATGAAAAACGATCTCTATCTGAAATCCAGGTTTCATTAACGTTATCGTTGTCTTTGGCTACAATACGTTTAACCTTGCCTTTGTAGGTTTGTGTGTAAATGTTCGAACCGACTAGATCGTGTCTTGCAATGTTTGACACAGCGTTCATTTGCCAAGATCTTAACTCATAACGGAAAGGCTTAGAGGTTAATGCCCCCACTGGACAGACGTCAATCATATTGCCTGAGAGTTCTGACTGGATACCTTCGCTCAAGAATGGCTCAATCTTCATGTCTTCACCACGACCTGTACCACCCATCTCCATAATGCCAGCAACTTCAGCGCCAAAACGAACACAACGCGTACAATGAATACAACGCGTCATATCAGTTTGGATCAACGCACCAATGTCGCTATCAGCCACAATGCGTTTACCTTCAGTAAAACGTGAAACATCTGAGCCATAATCCATTGCCACGTCTTGTAACTCACACTCACCGCCTTGGTCACAAATTGGGCAATCAAGTGGGTGATTAATTAATAAGAACTCCATTACCGCTTTTTGAGAAGCTTTGGCTTTCTCATTTTGAGTATGAATTTTCATACCATCGGCAATTGGTGTAGAACAGGCTGGTTGTGGCTTTGGTGCACCTTCAACATCTACTAGACACATACGACAGTTAGCAGCTATTGATAGTTTTTTATGGTAACAAAATCTCGGCACACTAATGCCTTCTCTGTCGGTAACGGCGATAAGCATTTCACCCGCTTTAGCGTTAACTACATTACCGTCAATTTCAATCTCAATATCAGCCATTATCCTTTCACCATACTTTTGCCATGTTCGATGTAATATTCGAACTCTTCACGGAAACATCGAAGAAAGCTTTCAACCGGCATTGCCGCAGCATCACCTAGCGCACAAATTGTGTTGCCCATAATTTTGTCTTGCACACCCATTAGTAAATCAATATCATCTGCCTTACCATTGCCATCCATAATACGTTTTAACACGCGATATAGCCAACCTGTACCTTCTCGACACGGTGTACATTGGCCACAGGATTCGTCATAATAAAAATGTGCTAAACGCGTTAATGCTTCAACCATGCAAGTAGAGTCATCCATGATAATAACTGAGCCTGCACCCAACATAGAGCCTGCTTTTTCAATGCCATCATAGTCCATGGTCATCGCCATTGCCGCATCTGCCGTTAACACTGGCGTTGAAGAGCCACCTGGAATCACTGCCTTTAAGGTTCTACCCTCTCGAATACCACCTGCCATCTCTAATAAGTCTTTAAATGGAAGGCCCATTGGCACTTCAAAGTTAGCTGGCTCATTAACATGGCCTGTGACAGAAAACAATTTACACCCACCTGAATTTTCAACACCGATATCAGCAAACCATTGCCCGCCATTTGCCAGAATATCTGGAACAGAAGCAAAACTCTCCGTATTATTAATAGTGGTTGGCATGCCAAATAAACCAATATTTGCTGGGAATGGTGGTTTAAACCTTGGTTGGCCTTTTTTGCCCTCAAGTGATTCTAAAAGCGCAGTCTCTTCACCACAAATATAGGCGCCCGCACCTAAATGTGAGTATAAATCAAAACTAACAGAACTACCGTCAAGGTTCTCGCCGAGCAAACCTGCAGCGTAAGCTTCCTTAAGTGCATCTTCAAAACGATAAAAAGGCTCCATAAACTCACCACGAATATAGTTATAACCTTTGGTTGCGTTCATCACAAAACCACCAATCGCCATACCTTCAATCACAGAATGAGGGTTGTATCTTAAAATATCTCTGTCTTTACAAGTGCCTGGTTCGCCCTCATCAGAATTACATACCACGTATTTTTGCATATTGGCATTACGCGGCATAAAGCTCCATTTAAGCCCCGTAGGGAAGCCTGCACCACCTCGACCACGTAGGCCAGAAGTTTTTAATTCATCAATAATTTGTTCAGGCGTAAGCTCGCCTTTAAGAATTTTACGCCAAACGGAATAACCACCATTCGCCTCGTAAGTCTTTAACGACCACGGATCTTTCTGATCTAAATTTTTAAAACAAACTTCATTCATTTTAGACCATCCACAATTTCGTCAATCTTATCGGCGGTTAAATTTTCATAGTATTGATCGCCAATTTGAAACATTGGCGCCCCCACACAGGCGCCTAAACATTCCACTTTTTTCACATTAACCAGACCGTCTTTTGTTACTTCACCGGTTTTAACGCCGAGTTTTTTCTCTAAATGCGCAATTAAGTCATCAGCACCATTCAACATACAAGAAATGTTGTGGCAAAAACGGATGGTATGCTTACCCACCGGCTTATGATTGTAATTCTCATAAAAAGTTGCCACTTCAGCTGCCGCAATTCCAGGCATATCTAGGTAATCAGCAACTGCTTGAATGGTATCGGACGTAAGACTGTTATCATTTTCTGCTTGAACTATTTTCAAAGCTTCCATGACTGCAGAGCTTTGGCGTCCTTCTGGATATTTAGCTACCCAAGCGTCGATTTGTTTTTTTGCTTTAGTTGAAATCATGATTAATTAAACCTAAACTTCCTAAAAGGAGAAACGAGTATTTTTACTTTCTGCAAGGCAAGCGCAAGAATGAGTAAAGGAGTGTAGTAAACACTACATGACTGAGTGAATGATAAGCTTAACCCCGAAGAAGGTAAAAAGATGAATTTTCTCATCGGTCAATCTCTCCAAATACAATATCCTGCGTTCCGATAATGGTTACTACATCAGACAACATATGCCCTTTTGCCATTTCATCCATAGCGGCTAAATGCGCAAAACCAGGCGCCCTAATCTTAACTCGATATGGTTTATTTGCACCATCTGAAATTAAATACACACCAAATTCGCCTTTCGGATGCTCTACTGCAGAATACACTTCACCTGCTGGCAAACAATAACCTTCTGTAAAGAGCTTGAAATGATGAATGAGTGATTCCATATCGTCTTTCATCTCAATACGACTCGGTGGTGCAACTTTATGATCATCACTCATAACCGGGCCTGGATTTTGACGCAACCAATCCACACATTGTTCAATAATATGATTAGACTGACGCATTTCTTCCATGCGTACCAAGTAACGATCATAACTATCGCCCGTCACACCCACTGGAATATCAAACTCTAACTGATCGTAAACTGAATAAGGTTGGTTTTTTCTAAGATCCCAAGCCACGCCAGAACCTCGAAGCATTGGACCAGTAAAACCCAACTGCTTGGCACGGTTAGCTGAAACAATACCGATATTAACCAAACGCTGTTTCCAAATACGGTTGTCTGTCAATAAGTCATCATACTGTTTAATACTCTTAGGGAATTCTTTAGCAAAGTCAGCAATAAAGTCTAACAATGAGCCTTGACGATTCTCATTCATGGCGTCTAGTTCTTTCGCAGTGCGGAAATCTGTCTCTAAATACTGAGGCATTTTCTCAGGAAGGTCACGGTAAACGCCACCTGGGCGATAATAGGTCGCATGCATTCTTGAACCGGATACCGCTTCATAACAATCAATCAGCTTTTCACGCTCACGGAAAGCGTAAAGAAAAATACTCATTGCGCCAACATCAAGTCCATGTGTACCTAACCACATCAAATGATTTAGAATACGAGTGATCTCATCAAACATCACACGAATATACTTAGCTCTCTCAGGTACTTCAAGCTCAAGCATGGTTTCAATTGCCATAACATACGCATGCTCGTTACACATCATTGAAACATAATCTAAGCGATCCATGTAACCGATAGATTGGTTGTAAGGCTTAGATTCTGCTAGTTTTTCTGTACCACGATGAAGTAAACCAATATGAGGATCTGCGCGCTCAATCACCTCGCCGTTAATTTCTAAAATCAATCGTAAAACACCATGCGCTGCAGGATGTTGTGGACCAAAGTTAAGGGTGTAATTACGAATTTCAGCCATCTTATTTCCTGATTACTCTTGGTACGTTTACGTTAGGCTCAATACTCACTGGCTCGTAAACCACACGACCTAAGTCTTCGTCATAACGCATTTCAACTTCACCAATCATTGGAAAATCTTTACGTAGTGGGTGACCAACAAAACCATAGTCTGTCAAAATTCGACGTAAATCAGTATGGTTTTCAAACAAAATACCCATTAAATCAAAAGCCTCACGCTCATACCAATCAGCTGATGCCCAAACACTCGTCACCGATTTAATAATTGGCTCTGCTTCATCAACAAACGACTTAACTCTTAATCGGTAATTTTTACTCACTGAAAGTAAGTGATAAGCCACAGCAAAACGTTGTTCATGCCTATCTTCGCTACCTTGTGCTTCACGTGCTCGGCCAAAACCTGAAGAGCTAGCATCAGCATCCCAATCAGATTGACCATAAGTCAAATAATCAACGCCACACAGGTCAATTAGTGTGTCGAAGAAGAAAAAATCTCTAAGCTTAAGACAAGCTGTAATAATGTCGTCAGAATCAACCGTTAAAGTAAGCTCACCAAAAGCTTCAACTAGGTTGTCTTCACCGAATTCTTCGATTAATTGTTCTTTTAAATCTTCCATTAAGTTCTCGCAATCGTATTAGTACGGCGAATTTTTTCTTGGAGCTGTAAGATACCGTAAAGTAGTGCTTCTGCTGTTGGTGGGCAACCTGGTACATACACATCAACCGGTACAATGCGATCACAACCACGCACAACTGCGTAAGAGTAATGGTAATAGCCACCACCGTTTGCACAAGAACCCATTGAAATCACCCATCTTGGCTCAGGCATTTGATCGTAAACTTTTCTAAGGGCTGGCGCCATTTTATTGGTTAGTGTACCTGCCACAATCATTAAATCTGATTGACGAGGGGTTGGTCTAAATACAATACCGAAACGATCAAGATCGTAACGTGAAGAGCCTGCTTCCATCATTTCTACTGCACAACAAGCCAAGCCAAAGGTCATTGGCCACAAAGAACCTGTTCTTGCCCAGTTAATAACTTTGTCCAACGACGTGGTAACAAAGCCTTCTTTCATTAAGCCTTCAATTGCCATACTAAATAATCCTTATTCCCACTCTAGTGCGCCTTTCTTCCATTCGAAGACAAAACCCACTACCAATAAAAATAAAAAGATGCTCATACTAATAAAGCCAAACCAGCCAAGGTCGGATTGAACGACTGCCCAAGGAAAGACGAAAGCAACTTCTAGGTCAAACAAAATAAATAAAATAGCAACTAAATAATAACGTACATTGAAATACATACGAGAGTCATCAAAAGCAGGGAATCCACACTCAAACTGGGAATTCTTCTCTTCGTCTGGTTTGCTTGGTCCTAATAAATAGCCAATTAACATCGGGCCAACGCCAAATGCAATGCCTAAAAATATAAAAACCATGATAGGTAGATAGTTTTCTAGCACCTAATCCTCTCTCTCCTTGATACAAGTCAAATATTATATCTAATGTTGAACAAGTAACAAAATATATTTCAGTATAAATTATGCGTCTACTTCAGTACCACCTACTGTTAATTGGTCAATTTTCAAACTGGGTTGCCCAACACCAACTGGTACAGACTGGCCATCCTTCCCACATATACCAATACCACCATCTAGCTTAAGGTCGTTTGCCACCATGGATATCTTCTTTAACACTTCATCACCTGACCCTATTAGAGTTGCCCCTTTAACTGGCAAGGTGATTTTTCCATTTTTAACTAAATAGGCTTCATTTGCTGAAAACACAAACTTGCCTGAGGTAATATCAACTTGTCCACCATCAAAATTCACCGCATACAGTCCATCATCCACTGAAGCAATCATATCCTCGACAGAGTCTTTACCGTTTAACATATAAGTGTTAGTCATTCTCGGCATAGGGATATGCGCATAAGATTCTCTTCTAGCATTACCAGTGGATTTTTCACCCATTAGACCGGCATTTAATTTATCAAATAAATAACCCTTTAAAATTCCATTTTCAATTAACGTGGTATTTTGTGTTGGCGTACCTTCGTCATCAATGGTTAAAGAACCGCGTCGATTAGCTAGGGTGCCATTATCAACAATGGTGCATTTTTCACTAGCCACCTGTTCGCCAATTTTCCCAGTAAAAACAGAAGTGCCTTTGCGATTAAAGTCGCCTTCCAAACCATGGCCAATAGCCTCATGCAATAACACACCCGGCCAACCCGGGCCCAATATCACCGGCATATTGCCTGCAGGTGCACCCTTAGCCTCTAAAGCAACCAAAGCCTGTCGAATCGCTTCTTTTGTGTAAATCTCTGTCAAGTTATGGTCGATAAAATAACGATAATCATAACGACCGCCACCGCCACTTGAGGCTGACTCAATCCTGCCATCATGCTCAACAATTACACTGACACTCACACGCACCATCGGGCGATAATCCTTTTGATGAACGCCATCAGTTGATACGATTAAGATTTCTGTGTAGGCACCTGATAAAGACGCACTAACCTGTTTAACCTTGGGTTCTTTTCTGGCAATTGAATCAATCTGCTTGAGTAGATCGACTTTCTCTTCTGAAGTTAAACTACCTAATGGGCTCAACCCACTGTATTTAGACACTTGCGGCACTGATTGAAAAGTTTGAATGGGTTGTGAGGTCTGATTTTTAGAAATGCCTTTAGCAAAATTTACAGCCTCATTGATAGCGTTAATATTCAAATCGTCCGAATAAGCAAACCCTGTTTGTTCGCCTTTAACAGCCCGTGCACCCACGCCGTGACCAATATGATAAGTGCCAGACTTGACAATACCTTCTTCTAAAAACCAAGATTCGGCGACTGAATGCTGGAAATACAAATCTGCATAATCCACTCCTTTAACTGCCAAAGAGGACAATAATGAAGTAATTTTTTCTTGATTTAGATGATGCTCATCTAATAATTGTTCAATCATAATGGTTCAATTATAGGGTTAGCCCAGGGTCCTGTAATTTTATATTTAAACTCAATGATTTCATCCATTATTTGATTCAATATTTTGCCTTTAAATAGAGTGTAATCAGCTGCCCAAACGCCTAAACCCGCTAGACCACCTCCAGCTAAATATGTAGCAATTGGTATTGCATCACTAATTGCCGGCCATACTTGTGCTTCTAACTCGTAAGATTGCTTGATAAAATCACTCTGTCCAGTTAATTGTATTTTGCTTGAAGTTGAATTAAGCTCGAAATGATCAATAACGGCTAATGACTTGCCAATGGTCAAATTAGCTTTAATATCATCATACGTAAAGCCTTTGTCTGTTAAATCACCAACATCCATTCTTAAGCGTTTAGCAATCGATCTAATATTTAACAATGACAATATTCGACCAAGATTTGGATCTTTATTACTAAAAACACCTTTTTGAACATGCATTTCTATTAAGCCAGACATTTGATTAAAGCTCATATTCCAAGGGGCGCACTCACAAAATAAACGCATATCGAAATCAAACTGACCACCCTTGGCT
This sequence comes from uncultured Candidatus Thioglobus sp., assembly GCA_910595805.1. The sequence goes on from CAJVCK010000002.1 coordinate 43,146, forward strand.
TTTTCATCAATTTTAAGTCTATCTAAAAAATCTGATAACTTCTCTCCTTTCGCTGTTGCCTTCAAACTGGTTTTATCACCAGGATACCAAGCACCATTAAACACTAGTGTTTCTTTGTTTACGCCAACCCCTTCAATCTGTAAGTTATGAATATTTAAAACACCATCTTTAGACATTAGACGCATCTGTACATTTGGAAATTGATGACTACTATGCGATATATTTTGAGACCTTATATATAAGTCTTCTGGGAAGTCGTATGGTGTAATATCCCAATCACTTTCCGACGCTTGTGATGAAAATATTTCTAATCTTAAAACATTAACAACAAATAACGCCTCTTCTTGTGTAATTTCTAATTCACCTTCAGCGCCCTCAGAAATAAAATTAACTCGCCAAGGGTGATCTATTTTTTTTACAATATATAATTCTAGATCACTCTCTTTACGAGTAATCTCCACACGAAACACTTCACTAGCGTCATGGGGGCGGTCATCTGGATTAATGCGAATATTGACAGGAATATTTTTTATCTCGCCAACACCACGAGAGCTGATTTCATTGTTATGAAAACTTAACGTAGTATTAAAGTTTTTAACTGTAACATTTCTTAAGGTTGTTAATTGATTGTCTTTCAGTTTTAAATCAATATCCAAAATTGACTTTCTCTCATCTAAGGGCACTACTAACTTTAAATCTCCAGTCATCCCGCCTGTCAAAGTAAACTGATCTAGGGTCTCATTAATATTAGAATCAAGAGGGGATCTGCGTAAAAATTGAATAAAGTGCTCACTCTTAGTGTCTAAATTTCCTATTATTTCTACATCTTTTCCATCTAAATCCATATCCAAGATTTGCACTGTCATATCTTCTAGTTGCATGTCGTTAAGTTGTGCACTATTAACCATAACAACAATTTTCTTTCCATCAGTATGAATTGACGCATCTAAATTCTTCAGGTTTTCCCAATCAGAATTAAATAATAGCTCGGTCTCTTTTAACTGTGCATTAAACTGCATTTCAGTTGGTACATACTTTGATAAATTTTTCTTAAATTGAAGCCTAATATCCTCTAAATCACCTGAAATAAAGCCACGCTGAATCCAGGCATGCGTTTCATTACCTAACAATTTCGTAGGAAGATATTGAGCAATTTTATTGGCTTTTATCTGATTCATCTGGCTTGAAAATTCAAAGACATCATCTCCCTGTTCAGTAAAAAACTTCAGATTAGATTTAATAGAGAGATCATGGTAATCAATGGATAGTGGGATGTTGATCAACTGATCAGATGATACTTGCGCTAAAGAAAGTGTCGCGCTTATATCAACTTTACTGTTGGTGATATCAGAAAATCCTAAATCTAAATTTTGACCCAATACCGTCAACGTCAAATCAGATTCATCCCTTATAAACACCATTGGTGCAATTTCAAATGTTTGGGCACGTTCGATTAAAGTTTTTTGAATAGTCAGTGACTTAAAAAAATTAAGTACTCGTAGATTCTGTTTTGAGACTAATTGTTTGATATCATGAATGCCAAATTTATTTTCCTCTGTGTTGGTATCAGGATAGATCGTCAATGTATTTAAATAAACATCACTTGGATTATAAACATCATCAAATAAACTAAATAATTCGATTTTCCATCGCAATGAATCAATAGAAGCGATGTCTCGCTGCTCAAGTGACGTTACATTAATATCATGCACCTTTAAAACTAAACCTTTTTGTTCAAAGTCAAAAGTAACTTTTTCTAGATTAACATGTAGACCACTAGCTGCAGACAATTGGTCTTCAATTGGCGTCTTAAGCAATGCTGGAAAAGTAACAAAAAAAGCAGTAATGAGGACAATTAAGAGCCCAACAATAACACTAATCCAAGTGCTAAATTTGAGTACCTTGATGCCGTGGGACAATGTCTTTTCTATCATTCTAATGCAATGTTACATTACGCGCTAACTAACAAGCAATAAATTCAACACAGTGTGTCTTTATCTCTGAATTTCAAATAAACCCCTATCCGTGTCTTTACGAACATTGTCCCAATCAAATACTTGCCCATTCATCGCAACATAAACGCCATTTTTTTTGTTTTGTACTGCGCTTAATGCTATGCCTAAATTAAACAATGCATCAGAATTATCAACTGAATACGGAATCATTGAACCGAACAAAACAATGGTTTTGTCTTTGATTTTTTCACCAAGTAGTTTGGCGGTATCAACCATAGTATCAGTACCATGAGTAATGAGAACATATCGCTCATCACACAACTGACATTTATCTAAAATCAGCGCCCGATCAGCATCAGTCGTCTCTAACGAATCTTTTAAGAATAACACCTCTGACAACGTCTCAACCATAGAGCGACCACGATTAAGCATTTCGACAATATGCGTGTCGCCAAACTCTAACTTTCCTGTTAGCTCGTTATAGACCTTGTCAATGGTTCCGCCGGTAATAATAAGTTTGATTTTCATGATTATATTGTATCAAATAAATTCCAAAATTTTACGAATGACTTGTTTAAGCCCTTTTTCCAAAGATATCCGTGCCGATACGCACAAAAGTAGCGCCATTTTCGATGGCCAATTCAAGATCTGAGCTCATCCCCATCGATAAAGTGTCTAAATTAGGGTGTTTTTTAAGTATTTCAGCCATTTTTTGAAAACTTTGCTCAGCATTATCAGGATTAGGAATACACATAAACCCTCTTAACGCAATATTTCTGAAATTTTCAAAATGAGTGATAATTTCATCAATTTCACCCTCTAAAACACCAGATTTAGTTACTTCGTTGTCAATATTGACTTGCAATAGCACATTAAGTTTGTCCATACCCTCTGGCCGTTGATCATTCAGACGTTTGGCAATTTTTAGTCGGTCGACACTATGTACCCAGCTAAAATTCTGGGCAATTTGCTTAGTTTTATTAGATTGAATCGGGCCGATAAAATGCCAGATTAACTTTTGCCCTCCCAGAGGACTGCTGTTTAGCGCTTGATATTTTAGCGAATCAATTTTTTCTAGCGCTTCTTGAAGGTAGTTTTCACCAAAATGACGTTGACCAGCATCAATGGCTTGTTGTAGGTCAGAAGCGGGCTTGGTTTTACCAACAGCGATTAATGTGACTTGATTTTTCGCATCAACAGCATTAATACGGTTTTGAATATTTTTTAAATTTTCAGCAATCATGGGCATTAGTTCTAGCGAGCATTTTTTCATTATGCAAGGCGGATTTAACAAAATGCGAAGGCGCGTAGCAAATCTACGTAACTGAGTATTTTGTTAAATCCAACGCAGTCAGAATGGGAAAAGGAGAAGCTAAAAGACAGTTGTGGCATCGAAGATTGGGCCATCAACACAAACGCGTTTCATCGCTGGGCCATTGTCAGTCTGCACTTCAACCACACAACCTGCGCAACCGCCTACCGCACATGCCATATATTCTTCAAGTGATACTTGGCACGGTAGGTTGTATTCTTTAGCTAGCTTTGCAACCGCTTCAAGCATTGGGTGTGGGCCACAAGCGTAAACTTCAACTTGCGCCAGATCATCGGCAGACAAACTGTCTAAATACACTTTGGCTAAATCAGTCACATAGCCTTGATACACGCCTTCATAATTTTGCAAGCTGGCCAATCGACATGCGACACCCCATTCTTCTAGTAGTGGCATAGTGTGGCTTGCTTCTGGGCATGGGTTGCCCATTTTGCTTAACTCTGGTGTAAATGGAAATGGCACTTCTGAACCTAAAATCACAAAAGCATCATAATCACTGTCTTTAATATCTTGCGCAATAGAAATCATTGGTGGCATACCCACGCCGCCGCCAATTAACAAAGGTAATTTCTTATCTGTCATTGTAAAGTTATTACCAATCGGGCCGATCACTGACAACACTTCACCAATTTTGCGCTCAGCCAATTGACGAGTGCCTTCACCTACTACTTTGTAAAGTAAATCAAAGGTGTTGTTTTCAACATCAACTGACATGATAGAGATTGGTCGACGCATGGCCAGTGCGCTCGACACGGTTAAATGTACAAATTGCCCAGGTTTGGTTGATTTAGCAATTTCGCTTGAGTCAAGCGTTAGAATATATTGGTCGCCATCAAATTGATAATGTGCCAAAATTTGGCAGTCAACTACTTGAATGCTATCGCGATGCGTTTTACTCATCACAAGTGATCAATGTACCTACACCACTATCAGTAAACACCTCTAAAAGCACAGCGTGTGAAACACGACCATCAATAATGTGTGTGGATTTAACACCATTTTTAACCGCCGATAGAGCGCAACCAATTTTTGGCAACATACCGCCATGAATCGTGCCGTCTTTAATCAACCCGTCAACTTTTTTAGCATCAAGGCCTGTTAGTAATTTATCGTCTGAGTCTAACAATCCAGATGTATTGGTCAGCAAAATTAGTTTTTCAGCATTCAGCGCTTCAGCGATAGAGCCAGCCACTAAGTCAGCATTAATATTATAAGAGAAACCATCTTTACCCACACCAATTGGTGCAATGACTGGAATAAAATCACCTTTGAGTAATAAATCAATCACCGAAGTATCAATTTGATCGACTTCACCGACATGACCAAGATCAATAATCTCAGAAGTTGGATGATCAACATGCTTGAGTTTTTTAGCTGAAATCAAGCTACCGTCTTTTCCCGTAAGGCCAATTGAATGCCCGCCATGTTGATGAATCAAGTTAACAATTTCTTTGTTAACCAAACCGCCAAGCACCATTTCTACCACATCCATGGTCTCGCTATCAGTCACACGCATACCACCTACAAACTCACTTTGTTTGCCAATCTTTTCTAATGTTTTACCAATTTGCGGGCCACCACCATGCACCACGATTGGGTTCATGCCAACGGATTTCATTAATACAATGTCGCGAGCGAAGCTAGATTTTAGCTTTTCGTCCACCATGGCATTACCGCCATATTTAATGACGATGGTTTTGCCTTGAAATTTTTGAATATAGGGCAATGCCTCAGTTAAGACATTGGCAATATTATGCGTATTATTAGTCATTTATTTTTCTAAAAAATAATCTTATTTGACGGGTATTTTACCAATATAAAGTTATTTAAATCTTTTATCGTATTTTTGTTGTAATTCAGCAGGCCACAGGCTATGAATATAATCTAACAAACCTTGTTTTTCTTCATCATTAAGCTTATCTTTAAAACCTGGCATCCAACCACCAAGTTTGGCGCCGCCATTGTTAATCGTTGACAATAATACTTGAGGAGAATGATGCCAAGCATGTGCTGTTCCATTTAACGGTGGCGCTGGAAAATTACCATTTGCAAGCTTTTGCTTCCAATCCCTAGTTAAACCTTGTGCACCTTTGCCATGACACGCAACGCAGTTTGTGTTAAAAGTTAGCTTTCCTAGTTGGATACTATCTTTGCTTTCTGCCTGCGCATCGTCACCATCAAAACATCCACTTATAAACAATGTGACTAGAATTAGTAATATTTTTTTCATAAAAACTGCTCAATTAAATCGTTTAAAAAATTATAACCTTTTTTACTTGGTGTTACCTCTTTACCCTCTATAGACAATAAGCCTAAATCTTGTGCTTGTTGTAATTGTTGTTCAATGATATGAGTAGGCTGCCCGGTGCGACGCTCAAATAAATCAAGATTAAAACCTTGTTTTAGTCTTAAAGTATTGAGCATAAACTCAAACGATAAATTCTCTACTTGTTCAATAACACCTGCCGGATCATTAACATAGTCTTTTGGTGATTTTGGTTTTCGTGTTCTTAAAACTGACAGACTTTGCCTGTCAGTTTTGGTAATCTTTCCATGGGCGCCTGCACCGATGCCAATATAGTCGCCAAACTGCCAATAATTCAAATTATGCTTTGATGGAATTTTGCCAAAAGCAGATACCTCATAACGCTCAAATCCGTGTTGTTCTAATAATGCCACACCTTGTTCACCCATGCGCCAAATATCATCATCTGCTGGCAAAGGTGGTGGAAACTTGGCAAACAAAGTATTAGGCTCAATGGTTAGCTGATAAAAAGAAATGTGCTGTGGATTTAGATCAATTGCTTGATTAAGATCTGACAAACAGTCGTTAATACTTTGCCCTTCTAATCCATACATCAAATCAATATTAAAATTATCAAATATTTGGCTTGCAGAGGCACAAGCCTTGCTTGCTTCTTGGGCACTATGAATGCGTCCTAACGATTTCAAATGTTGATTGTTAAAAGATTGCACGCCAATCGAGAGACGATTAATGCCAATGTCTTTAAAGGCTTTGAATTTTTCAATCTCAAAGGTGCCTGGATTAGTCTCTAAGGTGATTTCAATATCTTTATCAAAAGTTAACCTTGATTTTAAGCCAGAAAATAACTCACTCAATTCGCCTTCGCTCATCAAACTCGGTGTACCGCCACCAATAAAAATAGAATGGATTGGTCGGCCTTGGATAGCGTCTAATTCGTTATCTAAATCTTTTAATAAGGTAACGATATAGCCTTTTTTATCTCCGGCTTCATGTGAGTTAAAATCACAATATGGGCATTTTTTGACACACCACGGATAATGGATATAGAGCGATAATGGTGGCAGTGTTAACAAATTTTATTTGGCTTGTAATTCGTCAAATAAAGCCATGAGCGCCTTACCCCGATGTGAAATAGAATTTTTTACTGCTGGAGACAATTCAGCTGATGCACAATCATGAGTTGGTACATAAAAAACTGGGTCATAACCAAAGCCATTCTCACCCACTTGCTTACGTAGGATCTCACCCTCCCAACCTCGTTGAATAATGATTGGTGTCGGGTCAGTTGCATGCTCAACATAGACAATCGCACACCAAAATCTGCCTGTGCGCTTATCATCAGGTATCTTGCTCATTTCATCTAATAGCTTTTGTGTATTGGCCTCATCATCACCATGGTTGCCCGCATAGCGAGCAGAATAAATCCCGGGTTCTCCATTTAACGCGTCTATCACAATACCAGAATCATCTGCTAATGCGGGAAGGCCTGATTGTTCGGAAGCGTTTCTAGCTTTGATCAAGGCATTTTCAACAAAAGTAAGTCCTGTTTCTGGCACCTCTTCCACTTGCATATCTTGCATTGATACCACTTTAAAAATACCATCAAGCATGGCGTTGAATTCTCTAATTTTTCCTTTGTTATTACTTGCAAGGATGATTTTTTTCATAATAGGTAGTATTGAATTCTCAGTGTATAATCAATAGGATTTTTAAAATTTTTGGAGCATATTATGACTCAAGACGAAATGAAACATGCGGTCGCACAAGAAGCACTCAAGTTTGTCGTAAAAGACACTATTATAGGCGTAGGTACTGGCTCAACAGCAAATTTTTTCATTGATGCATTAGCCACTATGAAAGACGATATTAAAGGTGCTGTAGCCAGCTCAGTAGCAACAGCAGAGCGTCTTGAAAGTCATGGTATTAAGGTGTTTGACCTTAATGAAGTTGAAGCGATCTCAGTTTACATTGATGGTGCTGATGAGTCAGATGATGGTCTCAACCTAATTAAAGGTGGCGGTGGTGCACTGACGCGTGAAAAGATTGTTGCAGCCGTAGCTGATAAATTTGTTTGTATTGCCGATGAATCAAAACTGGTGAAAGTGATGGGTGATTTCCCGTTGCCCGTTGAGGTAATTCCAATGGCAGCAAACTATGTTAAACATCAGATTACTCGTAGAATTGGTGGCACGCCTTTTATTCGTGAAAATTTTGTCACTGACAATGGTAATTTAATTCTAGATGTGGAAGGCTTGAAAATTACTGACCCGAAAGCCATGGAAACAGAACTAGACAGTATCGTTGGTGTCGTTACTAACGGCTTGTTTGCTAATCGTGGTGCCAATGTGTTGTTATTAGGCACGCCAACTGGCGTTACTGTGATCGGCGCTTAATCGAGATCTTTATACAAATCTAGCGTTTGCTGTAGATTGTCAATTCTAACAGCGATGACATCATGTAAATCTTGAGAATGGGTAACCGCCTTTGCGCGCTCATAATGTCCAATAGCTTTATCTAATTTTCCTTGCACAATTAGTGCTTTTGCTCTTTGAATGTGCGATCGGTCAAAACTACCCAATTTAACAAACAAGCTTGATAATAATCGATACGATTGATAGCTACCTTCATTAACTCGTAAAAAAGGTTTTAAAGTTGCTATACCTAACCGAGGCTGTTGGTTATCTAAATAAGCCTGGGCTGCATAATATATACTTGGCTCATCATCTTCAATTAAAATATTTTGTTCAAAATATTGTTGCGCTTGATTGATCTTACCCAATTTAGAAGCAATACGTCCAGCCAGAATATAACTAGACTTATCTTGTTTTAATTTCAACAACTTGTCTACATATGTCTTAGCAATTAAATATTCTTGCTGATCGAACGCCTGATAAGCTTGCATATAGAGTGTAATTTCTTTGTCTTGTTCAAGCTTAATGCGCCCATACTTGTGATAATACAACTTAGCTTTGATTGTTATATATTCAAACGAGTCTTCTCTAAAATCACCAGATATTCGAGCTGCACGTTGCATACTATCAGCGATACGATTAGTACTAAGAGGATGAGACAGTAAGAATTCTTCAGCATCTGGAGTGTCTTTTAATTTTTCAAAAAAATGCGCCATGCCTTTTGGATTAAAACCAGATTTAGACAACATTGTGGTGCCAATGCGGTCGGCTTCCCACTCGTGCTCACGAGTAAAATTAATATTTTGTTGTGCTGTGCCGGCCACTGTTGAAGCTGCAATTGCTTGAGATGCATCAGAATTATCAACTAATACTGATGCCAACATGCCAGCCCACATCAGGTAAGTTTGTTTATCAGATTTTTCACTAAAACGACTCAGGTGATTTTGAGTCACATGTGATATCTCATGGGAAAGCACACCTGCTAATTCTGACTCTGAGTCTGAGCTAAGCAACATACCTGTATGCACGCCGATATAACCATACGGCCCAGCAAATGCGTTAATACTACCGTCATCAAGTAATAAAAAATCAAAATGTTTGCTTGGATTTTCACTATATTCAGTTAATTCACGCCCTAACTCTCGCAGATAACCATCCATTTCTACATCAATAACAACTGATCCAGTATCCCAAATAATCTGTAAAAATTCGTTACCTCTTTTTTTTTCATCTAAAGATTCCGATACTTTAAGTTCTGGAACACCTAATGCAAAAGCTAAAAATGGTATTAAAAACAAAAAAGGTAAAGTCTTTATCATGAGCTCATTATATTTGACTATTGAATAGATAGAGATTAAAATAATCAAACTTATCAGTTCATCTGATATGTTTTATTTATTAAAAAATTAAATTACAAGGAGTCCCATCATGGCTGACGAAACTTTAGATGCATCAGGCTTAAACTGCCCATTACCAATTTTAAAAACTAAGAAAGCATTATCAAAAATGGATGCTGGAAAAATCTTAGACGTAATTTCTACAGATGCTGGTTCAGTTAAAGATATTGAAGCTTTTTGCAATCAAACTGGTAACAAGCTCATGTCGACTGTTGAAGACGGTGGAAAATACGTTTTTACTATTGAAAAGGTTTAAAGCAATAAACACGCTAGAGGAGAATACAAATGTCAGATAATAACAAAATGACGATCATCGCTACTAAAGGTACTTTTGACTGGGCTTTCCCGCCTTTCATTATTGCCTCTACGGGCGTTGCTATGGATAAAGAAGTTACCATCTTCTTTACCTTTTACGGTTTGAATCTTTTATTAAAAGACACATCAAAACTTAAAGTGACTCCATTAGGAAACCCTGGTATGCCAATGAAAATGCCTTTTGGCCCTAAGTGGTTACAAAAAATTGATTTTGGCCCTAAGATTCCAAATGTTTTATGGAACATTCCATTTGCCGACACTTTAGTCACTTACCTAATGAAGAAAACCATGGCTAAGCACGGTGTCGCTAAGTTAGCCGACCTTCGTGATATGTGTCAAGAGTTTGATGTTAAGTTCATTGCTTGTGAAATGACAGTTGAGTTATTTGGCTACAGTAAAGATGACTTTATTGATGGCGTTGAGTTTGCTGGTGCTGCGTCATACTTTGATGAAGCAGCTTCAGGCAACCATCACTTATATATGTAAGTTGTTGAGTATTCTCAATAAAAGACCTCCGCAAGGAGGTTTTTTATTGTCTGAATTCTAGTGCCAGTCTAAGCTTGGCCAGCCCCTGTCTTTGGCTATCTTTTGAAGCGTATCGTCTCCATGCACAACAATAGGATAATCAACCAGTTCTAACATCGGCAAATCATTGTGAGAATCTGAATAGAAATAAGCACCTTCTAAACTTTCACCAGTTTTATCAAGCCATTGATTGAGGTGAGTAATTTTTCCTTTTTGAAAACAAGGCTCGCCCTTAACTCGACCTGTATAGTTGCCATCTATTACCTCAGGCTCTGTGGCTAGTAAATCATCAATACCGTACTTGGCAACAATCGGTGCAGTAACAAAACGATTGGTTGCTGTAATTACCAATACTTTATCGCCCTTTTCTTTGTGTTTATTAACTACTGCTTGCGCTTTAGATAACATAATTGGCTGAATTTTTTGTTGCATAAAATCTTGATGCCAAGCATTTAATGTTGTCATCGAATTTTGAGACAACGGCTCCAAACAAAATTCCAAATATTCATTAATATCTAATTTTCCTTTGGCATATTCATCAAAAAAATATTGGTTTTTCTTTTGATAAGTGTTTGGATCAACTGCGCCAATCTCGCTCATAAATTCACCCCAGAGAAAATCACTGTCTCCACCAATAAGAGTTTTATCTAGATCAAAAATTGCCAACGCCATACTATGCCTCGAGTTTCTCTAATATTTGTTCAACACTATCAACCATTTCAAATGATGTTAAATCTACTGGATGAACATATTGTCTTTGTTCTAAATCGCCAAACCAGGTTAAAAGAGGCTTCCAAAATGTTGAATCAAATAACAAAATTTTAATCTGTTTGCCCTTTCTTGTTTGTACTAACGTCAGTATTTCCATTAATTCATCAGCTGTACCAAAGCCACCAGGGAAAAATACGCAAGCATCTGCGTGTTTAATTAGCATCACTTTTCGAGTGAAGAAATGCTCAAACACCAAACATTCATCTAAATACGGATTAGGTTTTTGTTCTTTTGGTAGTTCAATATTCAAACCAATGCTTTTTGATCTTCCTTCAAAGGCGCCACGATTAGCTGAGCGCATAATGCCAGGACCCGCTCCGGTCAAAACATTAAAACCACCATCAGATAAAGATTTTCCTAAGCGGTAAGCAGCTTTAGCTAAAGGGTCACTCTGATCAATTCTAGCGGAGCCAAAAATAGTGATGTTGTTGTTAAACCTCTCAAGAGTGGCTTGCGCCCTATTTAATTCTGATTCAACAACACTGATATTCATAGTTTGGCAAACACACGTCCTGCCGCATCAATGGTTGCTTGAATATCTTCATCTGTATGTGCGTTTGAAACAAAGCCTGCTTCATACGCAGAAGGCGCCATGTAAACACCTTCCTCTAACATTAAATGATAAAACTTTTTAAAGCGTTCTACGTCACACTGCGAAGTTTCATTGAAGTTTGTCACCGTGTTTGAGTCGGTAAAGAATAGGCCAAACATACCGCCCACAACATTGGCTGTCATGCCAATATTATTAGCTTTAGCTTGAACCAAAATACCATCAGTTAGCATTTGTACTTTTTTACTTAGGTTTTGATAAAAACTTGCATCATCGGATAGTGCATTTAGCATCGCCAACCCTGCTGACATTGACATGGGATTGCCTGAAAGCGTACCTGCTTGATATACAGGCCCAAGCGGTGCAATATATTCCATAATTTCACGCTTACCGCCAAAGGCACCCACGGGTAGCCCGCCGCCAATCACTTTACCTAAAGTGGTCAAATCTGGTTTAACACCATAATAAGCTTGCGCACCACCCAGAGCAACTCTAAAACCAGTCATTACTTCATCAAAAATAAGGACTATGTTATGTTCATCACAAACCTCACGTAGTCCTTGCAAAAATCCATCAACCGGTGGAATGCAGTTCATATTGCCGGCAACAGGCTCAACAATAATACAGGCCACCTCATCGCCAACCTTGCTTAGTGCTTCACGCACTTGGTCAATGTTGTTGTATTCTAATGTTAGCGTATGCTCAGCCAATGAAGCAGGCACACCCGGCGAAGTCGGAACGCCAAGCGTTAATGCGCCCGAACCTGCTTTTACCAAAAGTGAATCTGAGTGGCCGTGATAACAACCTTCAAACTTTACAATTTTATCTCTGCCAGTAAAACCACGCGCCAATCGAATTGCACTCATGGTGGCCTCTGTACCCGAACTCACCATGCGCACTAACTCGATTGATGGCACTAGCTCACATACTTTTTTAGCTAGCGTTGTTTCTATTTCAGTAGGTGCGCCAAAGCCTAGGCCTTTTTCTAAGGTTTGCTTAACCGCATCAACCACTGATTGATTCGCATGGCCTAGGATCATTGGCCCCCATGAGGCTACATAATCAATATATTGTTTATCATCGGCATCAAATAAATAGGCACCTTTACCTTTGGTAAAAAAGATTGGATTTCCGCCTACCCCATTAAAGGCACGCACTGGTGAGTTAACACCACCTGGAATAACCGTTTTTGCTTGTTTAAATAAATTGTCTGATTGGCTCATGCCATTACTCCTTTTTTTATATTCTGGTAATTTGTGGATAGCGCTTTAAATGTGTAATGTGCGACCATACAATCAGAACATTATCCAATAATAATTTAATATTGACGTTGGTTTTCGACAAACTAATCGCATGATAAGTATCATCCAACAATCTAAACAAAAAATCTGACTTTACTGTTTTTATCACTTGATTTAACTCGACCAAACCACCTTCGCAACCTAATGATTTTAAGCGAATGCCTTCAATTACTAAATTTTGCAAGCAATTCAAAACAGCCAGCTCATTACCTTCAAAATCTTTTACTTGATTAATATTAATTGGATGCATCGCCATGTCTAATAGATGATTTTGCCAGTTTTGGTAATGAATAAAGCCATCACCAGATAGCTCTGAAAGCACCTTGAAAGGCACGCCATGTGTATTTTCCAATAGATTTTCAACATCAAAATCTTCATTTTGTGTTTGACTAATATGGTGCTCAAGCCAAGATTGCGTTTGCTGATCATAAGCAGGTGCGATATGTATACTTTGACATCGAGACAAAATAGTGGCTGGTAAATTTTTAGGGTTATGTGCCAATAAAATAATCAATGTATTGTCTCTGGGCTCTTCTAATGTTTTTAACAAACTGTTAGCGGCGCTCACATTCATTTGATCTGCATAAAACAACACGCCAATTTGCAAATCGTCAGCAGTTTTATTAAGTGCATCACAAAACGCACGGATTTGATTAATACGAATATTTTTTGATTCCACGCTTCGATCGCTAATCTCAGTTCGGCAATACACCATATTTGGATAATGAGATCTGCGAATTAGAGTTGGCGTTTCTAGTATTTCTTTTGGATTATCTTTAGCAATAGCACGACACATATTGCATTCACCACAAGATTGATCTTGGCATAGCAAAGTTTGTACCAATTGTTGCATCAACTCATACTTACCCATCTGTGGCGCACCCGTAATCAGCAATGCATGTGGAAGATGATTTTGATCGATCATCTTTCTCAATTTTTCGAAGGCCACTTTGTGCCAAGGTAACATCATAACGTATCTAGAATTGCGCCAATCTGATTGGTCGTGTGTTCAATCGTTTGGGATGAATCTATCAGTTTAATTCTATCGGGAAACTCTTTAGAACGTGCAATATAAGCTTGCCTTACTCGATCGAAAAAATCCATTTTTTCCATCTCAATACGATCTTTCTCGCCTCGTGACTCTACTCGAGACATGCCAACTTCAACCGGCACATCAAGAAGCAAGGTCATGTCAGGAGTAAAGTCTTGCATAACCCAAGACTCTAACTGTGCAATACGACTCACATCTAACCCACGACCGCCACCTTGATATGCATAAGAACTATCAGTAAAACGATCACTAAGCACCCAATCACCTTGAGCCAAAGCAGGCATTATTTTATTTTGAATGTGTTCGTTTCTTGCACAAAACATCAACATAAGCTCTGTGTCATCATGCATTTGACCTGTTGAATTACTCAATAACAATGTTCGGATTTTTTCACCAATTTCTGTGCCGCCTGGTTCACGTGTCAACACAACATGGATACCTTTGGCTTTTAAATACTCACAGATAAAGTTTATCTGAGTGCTTTTTCCTGCACCTTCAACCCCATCAATGGTAATAAATTTTCCTCTTTCCATGGGTTTTATTTTAAATACTTTTTAATGTTCCAACGATGCTGTTGGTAAGTTTTTGCAAAGGCATGACTGCCGTCTTTTTTAGCAACAAAAAACAAAGTGTCGCCGAGAGCTGGGTGCATGGCCGCGTGTAATGAAGATTGGCCAACAGAGCCAATTGCACTTGGTGGTAGCCCTTTGTGGCGATAAGTATTGTAAGGACTATCAAATTTTAAATCTTTCTTACTCAATGAACCCTTGTATTGATTACCTAGAGCATACACAACACTAGGGTCAGTCTGTAAACGCATGCCTTTTTTCAAACGACGCATAAACACGCCTGCTATTTTTGATTTTTCTTTATTGTGTGCAGTTTCTTTCTCAATTAAAGAGGCTAATATCAATGCATCGTCTGCACTTTTTAAATCAAGTGTTTTATCGCGATCTTGCCAAGCTTGATCTAACTTTTGTCTCATTATCTGATTGGCTCTTTTAAACACACTGGCAATACTGTCACCATAATTCACTTGATATGTATCTGGCCAAAAATATCCTTCATAAGGTTTATTAATACCTGCTAAACGCATGGTCTCATCTAATGATCCACTTGATTTCAATGACTTAACGCTCAATAATTGCTGATAATATTGAGATACAGTCTCACCCTCAATCAGGGTGACGTCTCGATTGGCCACTTTTGCTGATGAAAAATCACCCAGCAATTCAATCACACCCATGCCTGGGCGTATATCGTAATAACCAGACTTTAGTTTTGATTCAAAACCAAGTACTTTAGCTATATTCACCACAAAAAAACTCGAATTGATCAACCCATAGCGCTTAAGGTCGTTCGCCGTTGAATAAATGTTGGCACCCTTAGGTAATTGATAAACAAAAGATTCTACTGTTTTAATCGAATTCGCCCAGTAAGACCAAGCCATAACCAACACAACGATAAACGCTAATAAAGCTTTAAAATAAGATTTTTTAGGTTTTAATAAAACTGAATTTTTTCGTTTCAAAGTGTGTTTATTAAAAGCGTGAGACAAACGCTTAGTTTCCTCTTGCTGTGTAAAAACCTTGTGATTAATTTTTGTAATCGATTTCATGCCAATCACGCTATTGGTCACAAACACTTCATCGCATTTATACAGTTCTTTTAACGTGATTGCGCCCACATTAACTTTTAAACCTAAATCATTTGCAATTTTTAATATTGCAGAACGGCGCGTCCCTTCAATACCACATTCATCTAAACTTGGCGTTAATAACACGCCAGACTTCAATGCAAAAATATTACCCTGAGTTACTGAAACCACACAACCATTATCATCCAACATGATACATTCATCGCTATGAAGGTCTACTCTCGCCAATATTTGTTCAAGGCGGTTACAATGCTTGATATTAGACAGTAGCTGATTAGTGGTATAGCCACTTTGACAAGTTGTTAGTGTGTATTGACTAGAAGTTTTTCTTGGTGCCGCAGATACAATAATAACGCGAGTTGGCTTGATATCTTTTTCAAAGCCATAACCGCGCTGACTCTCGCCACGAGACAATATGATTTTAACAACAGCCTGATCTAACTTAGTAATTGACAAGGCTTCAGCAATATCTTTGAGCCATTGCTTTTCACTAACTGGGTTAATTTTTAATTGGGTTCGACCTTTTTCTAGCCTTAAAAAATGCTCAGACCATAATAACAAACGACCTTCTTTAACCAAGCAAGTTTCAAACAGGCCATCACCAAACTGCGTTAGTCGATTAAATACGCTAAGTTTAGTTTGTTTTTTTCCGTTAATTAATACGACTTTGTTCATAAGATAACATTATATGGCATTCATAAAAAATCCTTAACCAGTTTGTATACAAATAGGTAGCTAATGGCATGATTATTAGAGTGGTTCGTTTAACTAATATTGCATTTAATGACTTCAGAGTTTAGTTTATATTTACCCATATTAAACAAATAGAATGATAAAATTCTTAATTTTTATAATAGCTAATATTTAATGGGAACAACCCAAGGAGAAGATGATAATGGTTAATTCAATCAAATGGATCTTAATTGTAATTGGTACAATTTCAACTTACTACATGATTTCACTGCAAATGCAATATGGCGTTACTTCTAAAGTCATTAGTGAAATTATTTCACCGACCTTGCATCCAGATGCGATGGAAAAAGTCTATATGCCAATGACAAACACCTTATTAGACACAGGTGATATCACTATGGCTTCTATCGTGCGAGTACCTGTTGCAGAAGATGTGTCAAACGAAGATGTTGAGGAAGCGATGGAAAGTATCGCAACAGCTGAAGGTATTCGCTCTGTCGGTAAACTTCCACTCTCTGAGATGGTTGAGCTACAAACCGGTGAAAAACAAAGATTTTTAAAAATCTTCCAGTATTGCTCTCCAAGAACTGCAATGATCATGGTTGATCATTCAGATGCATTTGCCGCTTACCTGCCTTGTAGAATTGCACTTATTGAAGATAAGAATAAGAAGAGATGGCTTTATACACTTGATATGAATGCCATGATTTATGGTGGCGCACCATTACCAGATGATCTACTTGAAAAGGCGTTAGAGGTTAAGCGTGTGATTACTGCTATTCAAGAGGGTGGCGCAGAAGGTGACTTCTAAACAATTGACTTAATTGTTAAAAACCGTCCTTTTGGGCGGTTTTTTTATACATAATATAAAACATGAAACCTATTTACCACGAACTTGATTTTGGCGTTACTTGCATTGACACCGAACACATGCGCAAAGATTTTGTCGCTGCCTACCTGATTGAAGACGAGGGTCGCGCCACCTTTGTAGATACTGGCTGTTATTTATCTGTACCAATACTGTTGGCAACATTAGACGCTAAAAATATCCCACGTAAAAATGTAGACTACATATTACTCACACACATCCATCTCGATCATGCAGGTGGTGCGGGTGAACTTATTAAGCACCTGCCAAATGCTAAAGTTTATGTGCACGAATATGGCGCAGCGCATTTAATCGATCCATCAAAATTACGTGCCGGGGTTATTGGTGTGTATGGGGAGTTGTTCTTTAAGCAATTCTTAGGTGACTTAATTCCAACTCCAGAAGATAAAGTCATCATTGCAAAAGATGGTGATGAGCTCACATTAGGTAGTCGTACATTAAAGTTTATCGACACACCTGGTCATGCACGTCATCACGTATGCATTTGGGATGAAAAATCTCAGGGGTTATTTTCTGGCGACACCCTGGGCGTAAGTTATCGTGAGTTTGATACCAATCAAGGAGAGCTAATCTTTCCACCAACTACGCCAGTACAATTCGATCCAGAGGTTTGGAAAGACACGATTAAGAATTTAATGAGTTTCAAGCCAAAGTACGCCTACTTAACCCACTTTAACCGTATTGAATTCACCCAGCAGTCTGCCGACATGTTGATTGAGCATATTAATGGATTTGTTGAGATTGCCAAGACATTAGAGAATCAGAGTAATCGCCATAAAGCCATCAAACAGCAGCTACTTGGCTATTTATTAGAGATTGCCACCAAACATGGTGTTATATTAGATGAAGCACAACAAGTTAAGCTGTTTAAGGGCGACTTAGAAATCTGCGCCCAGGGTTTAGGTGTCTGGCTAGATAAAGAAGCTCAAAAATAAGAACAGCAATAGTCCGTTACTTCTTTCACTTGCAATTTAAAGCTTGAATCTTTAGGCACTTCAAACGACGTACCTTTGGTAAAGGTTTGCCACTCACTTTTGCCGGGTAATAAGACATCCATCTCACCCGCTTGGATTTCCATCAGTTCGTTATCATCCGTACCGAACTCATAATCACCAGGCATCATGATGCCTAAGGTCTTCTTAGAGCCATCAGCAAACTGAACTACGCGCGAAGTCACCTTGCCATCGAAATAAATATTAGCAGCTTTTACAACGGTTACATTTTCAAAACTTGACATACAATCTTCCTTAATTAATTTGATCTAAAATATATTGCGTTAATAATGGCACTGGACGACCGGTTGCGCCTTTTTTAGCGCCACTTACCCAAGCAGTGCCTGCGATATCGAGATGTGCCCAACGGTAATCCTTAGTGTATCGCGCTAAGAAACAAGCGGCTGTTACTGTACCAGCTTCACGACCACCAATATTACCCATATCGGCAAAGTTAGACTTAAGTAGTTCATCGTACTCGTTATCGAGTGGTAACTGCCAAGCCGTGTCTAGGGCTGTTTTACCCGCAGTAATTAAATCATCAGCCAGGTCTTGATCATTCGCCATCACGCCACAATGGTGTTTACCCAAAGCAACTATAACTGCACCGGTTAGGGTTGCTGTATCGATCACCACTTCTGGGTTGAATTTTTCCACATAGGTCAAAGCGTCACATAAGATCAAACGCCCTTCGGCATCGGTATTGAGAATTTCAATAGTTTGCCCCGACATGCTTGTGACCACATCACCTGGTTTAGAGGCATTGTGTGCTGGCATGTTCTCAACCGTTGGCACTACAATGGTAAGATTTACTTTGAGTTTCATTTCTGCAACAGCGCGCATCGTGCCAATCACCGATGCTGCGCCACACATGTCGTATTTCATCTCATCCATGCCAGCGCCTGGTTTCAGTGAAATACCACCACTATCAAACGTAACACCCTTGCCAACTAATACAATTGGTTTGGCATCACCATTGCCTTTATAGCTTAGGCTAATAAGTTTTGGCGGTTCAATTGAACCTTTAGAAACTGATAAAAGCGACCCCATGCCGAGTGCCGACATGTCGGACTCTTCTAGTATTTCGCATTCTAGATCATATGTTTTGGCTAAGTCTTGTGCGGTATCAGCTAAATAAGTCGGCGTACAAACATTCGATGGCAGGTCTCCCAAATGACGCGTAAGCGCCATACCGTGAGCAATAGCCTGACCTTGTGACAACTCATGAGCATTATTACTGTCTGATTGCAGAGAAATATTTTCAATGGGGTTTTTATCAGCTTGCTCAGTACCAACTTTTTGTATTTGATAGGTTGTATTTTGCATCACTCTGGCAGTCATGCGCTGCATCCATTGCTGATTACAATTTTCTATCTCAACCTTCTGAATCATAGTGTTTTTAATTTTGACACTAGCCAATGCGTTGCTAACAGCACTCAAAGCTTTAATATAGTTTTTATCTGTCGTAGGTGCGTCGCCCAATCCTACAACAAATACATGTTTAGCTTTAAAGCCTTCAACTAGATTAAGCGGTAAAACTTTTCCTGCTTTGGCTTCGAACTGATTCAATTCAACCAGCACCTGCAAAGCAGCATCATTAAGATTTGTATCGGTGTTAGAAAATACGACAACACTGTCACCATCAAAATGTTGAATAGTTTGATTAATTAATGAAAAATTCATTGTTTTACCTAGAGAAAATATAATCCCGATATTCTACCTAAAGATGTAAAATTTATTCATTTTTAAATAGATTATTTATTATGCTTAAGTCATTATTTTTCACACTTATTATATTATCAAGCAATGTATTTGCTGATAAGTCTGACATTATTAAAGGGCTTAGTGCTTACTTTACTGGTGTTACTGAACAAGATGTTAGTACGACTCCTTTTAACGGAATGTATGAAGTTGTCTTAAGAGAGCCAAGATTAGATGTTATTTATATATCAGCTGATGGGCGCTACTTATCTCAGGGTGAAGTGATTGACCTGCGTACACGCACCAACCTTACTAAAGCTCGTTTATCGAGTTTGGCAAAAGAAATTATGTCTACCACTACAGATGACGAAAAAATAATCTACAAAGCTGATAATGAAAAATATGTAGTTGATGTTTTTACTGATGTTGATTGTCCTTATTGTCGTAAGTTACATAAAGATATCGCTGAACTCAATGAACTAGGCATTACTATGAAATACCTAGCTTTTCCTCGTTCAGGGGTTAATACCAAATCTTTCTACCGTTCAGTAGCAATCTGGTGCGCTGATGATAAAGAACAAGCTATGGATAACGGCATGTCCAGGATAGACAGCCCATTAGTTAATTGCAAAAATCCAATCATTGATCATTTAATCTTGGCTAAGAAGCTTAATGTTACTGGCACGCCGTTTATTTTCTTTGAAAATGGTGACCATATCCCCGGCTATGTTAAGCCCAAAGATTTATTAAAAGAAATTAAACGTTCACTTGCAAAATATCAATAAGTCTAATACACGGGTAGTTGCACTAGAAGCAATCTGCTCTGTTATTCTTGAAAAAAGATCCCTGTCTGCTTTTGTCTACCCAGACCCGGATGATGCTTTAGCCAAGTCGTTAGTATTTGGCACTATTCGTTTTTATCATCAACTAAATGATATCGTTACCGATCTGCTTGATCATTCTTTAAAAAAGGAAGACCTTGATATTCACTGTCTGATGCTATTAGGCGCTTATCAAATATTACATTCGAATGTGGCCAGTCACGCTAGTGTTTTTGAAACCGTTAATGTCGCAATTGATCTTAATAAAGATTGGGCTAAAGGCTTGATTAACGCTATATTAAGACAAATTGATCGAAACAAAGAAAAGCTATTATCACAAACTCATTATTCACATCCTACTTGGATGGTAAAAAAAATAAAGCAAAATTATCCGAATGATTTTGAACAGATCTTTAGTCAAAATAATATTCAAGCACCGATGACTGTTCGTGTACATCCTAAATACTCAATAATGGATTATCGTCAATCATTAGAACAAACAGGAATTATCAGTAAGCCTTTAAATATTGCACCTCAAGCTCTGGTATTAGACAAGCCAATAAGTGTTTATGATTTACCCGATTTTGAAACTGGTTCATGCTATGTTCAAGATGCCTCGCCACAATTATCTGCATCCTTGTTAGATCCACAAAATACTGACCTTATTCTTGATGCTTGTAGCGCCCCTGGTGGAAAAACTACCCACTTATCCGAACTCGCACCAAATGCTCAAATTATCGCACTGGATAGTGACGAACAAAGATTAGAAAGAGTCAAGCAAAATGCACAACGCTTTAACATTGACAATATAGAAATTATTGAGGGCAGCGCCCAGCAACAAGACTGGTGGGATGGCAAACACTTTGACAAAATCCTGCTCGATGCACCTTGCTCAGCCACCGGTGTAATTCGTCGTCATCCCGACATAAAGCTACTTAGAAAACCTAAAGATATTACTGCCTTGGTTGAGCTTCAAGCTCAAATTTTGAATAATTTGTGGCAAATGCTAAAGCCAGGCGGCGTACTTTTGTATGCTACCTGTTCTATTTTAAAGGCTGAAAATGAATTTCAAATCGCTGATTTTCTTTATAGTCATGATGATGCTAGTGAAATTAAAATTGATTTAGATTGGGGCATGAAAACAGTCGTTGGCAAGCAACAGTTACCTAGTCATGAATTTGACGGATTTTATTATGCCAAAGTAAGGAAGACCCCTTGAAGGAAGTATGAGAATAATCTGCTCATCTTCCAATTAAATACTTTTCAGCACGTTCAATATCTTCATTCAAGCCACTCAGAACAATATAATCATCTTCTCGAATTCGAGTTTCTTCAGAAGGGTTTTCCCCTCTAACATGTCCGCGCTTAATCGCCTCAACCTTAACATTGTAGTTTTCAAGATGAAGGTCTCCTAGACGATGACCAATAGCATACATCGAGCCTTCAACTAACACGCTATGAATAATACCTTTCATCACTTGATGTTGTTCCATCGGATTATCGTCCTCGCCAGGATAAAAATTTTCAAGAATCTTATAACGATCTTGACGAATCTGACGAGTATTTTTAAACACTCGACTAGGAGGCTGTCCAATCATTAACATCAAGTGCGAAGCTAACATAATGCTAGATTCAAAGGTATCAGGGATAACCTCAGTTGCACCCGCTTCAAACAATTCATTTAAATGTGAATCATTTAATGTGCGTACCAAAATAGGAATGCCCTTATTGAGTTGTCGAGTCGTCTTAATGATCTTTAACGTCGCATGAAAATCACTAAAAGTAATAATCATTACTTTTGCCTTATTGATTTCTGCCGCCATTAAAATACTTTGTTTGGCTGCATCACCGTAATAAACTGACTCGCCCGCATCATGGGCCTCATGTACACGTTTAATATCCATATCCAGCACAATAAACGGATGATTTGCTTTGCGTAAAAAGCGCTCAACCGTTTGGCCAACACGCCCAAATCCACACAAAACAACATGGTCATTCAAGTATTTACTTTCTTCAATAATAGTGTTTTCAATTTCTTGATGATTGTTAGAGTAAGAGTCTTTATGTATAAACTTTGCAATCTTGCCATTAAATTTAATCATAAATGGCGTTATCGACATGCTTAATACCGCAGCAGTTAATAAAATATTGCCTATTTCATTTGGTAGTAAATTAAATGAAAAAGCCAAACTTAATAGTACTAAACCAAACTCTCCTACTTGCGATAAAGACAAGGCAACACGTAAAGATACACCGCCTTCTTTCTGAAATAATCGGGCGGTCATATAAAGGATTCCACCCTTGATCAAAATAATTGCCAAAGTAATCAGTACAATAATCCAAAAATGCTGCACCATTATCTCAATAGAAATTGACATGCCAATTGTGACAAAAAACAACCCTAATAAAATATCTTGAAAAGGTCGAATGTCTGCTTCAATCTGGTGTCGATATTCGGTCTCACTAAGCATTGTTCCCGCCAAAAAAGCACCTAATGTCATTGACAAGCCCATCTCTTCAGTAAAGGCCGCCGCACCTAAGGCAACCGTTAAAACTGTTAATGTAAAAAGTTCTTGCGACTTGGCACTAGCTACTTCATGAAATATTGGCTTAAGCAAGTATTTACCTATTATATGAATTAAGACAACCACAAATATGCCTTTTAAAAATGCTACAGCTAATAACCAAGATATGCCATCACCATCTCCGCTCATTGCCAAAGCAGGAATAAGAATCAACAATGGGACAACCATAATATCTTGAAAAATAAGAATACCTAACGCAGATCGGCCATGCCTAGATCTGATTTCAGATTGCTCAGTGAGTTGTTTAATTACAATAGCGGTTGAAGAAAGCGCGAAGGCGCTTGAAATAACAATACTGGTATTTGTATCTAAGCCTGCCAAATAAGTAATAAAATAAATCACAGCAGCGGTCGTAAACACCTGAGCAGCGCCCATGCCAAACACTTGTCTACGCATGGCCATCATCTGTCCAATAGAAAACTCCAAGCCAATTGCAAATAATAAAAATACAATACCAAGTTCGGCTAAGAGGTCAATATTCTCTGCTTTATCAATGAACCCAAGTCCGTTTGGACCGACAATAACACCGACAATAATGTAACCTAAAATAGGCGGAAAATGTAAACGACGCGATATAGAAACTGTTATCACCGCAATAGCGAGTAACAAAACAATTTGTATTAATAAATGCTCACTCATCATTAAATAAAAATGCCAGTTTATTTTTCTATTTTAAAAATCTCATTATAAATCAATTGTGTAATCATCAGGTCGTTCGTATTAGTGAGTGACAACAATTGCCCAATCATTAATTTGATGGCTTTTACTATGCCAAAATCAAAAAACAACTCTGCGCCATCTCTGCCTGATTAAAAAACATTATTAGTATATCTACCAATTTAATATTTTCCTTTTTAATTTAGAATCTCTACTTGTTAAACAAACGTTTAATAAAAAAATAATTAAATCAGAGGAAAATACATGAAAAAAATACTATTAAGCATCGTCACATTGGCATTGTTAAGTTTTAACACTTATGCTGCAACTAATAAATTTGTCATCCAGGTTAGTACAGATGACGCTAGAACGCAAAAAATTGTGCTCAATAACGCGGCCAATTTACAAAAATATTTTGGTGCAGATAATGTTGATGTTGAAATTGTGGCTTATGGCCCAGGTTTGGGAATTCTAACCACTGGTAATAAAAACTCTAGTCGTGTCGAAAAGATGGCGATGAGCGATATTAAATTTAGTGCTTGCCAAAATACTATGAATGGCTTTAAGAAAAAGAAAGGTCATTTTCCAACATTAACTGATGGTGTAGGTATTACACCATCAGGCGTGGTTCGTATTGGTGAATTGCAACAAAAAGGTTACTCGTATATCCGACCTTAAGTTATTATCACATTCAATAAAAAAGGCGCTCTAAGCGCCTTTTTTATTGAATATTTTTTTTACTTTTCTAGGGCAATATCTAACACTTCATCAATCCATTTAACCTTGATGACATTAAGCTTGCCTTTAATCTTTTCAGGTACCTCAGAAAGCTCACGTTCATTATCATCTGGAATAATCACAGTTTTAATGCCGCCGCGCAGGGCTGCAAGCATTTTTTCTTTAAGACCGCCAATTGGGGTGATTTCACCACGAAGCGTAATTTCACCTGTCATTGCTACATCAGCCTTAACCTTTCGACCTGTTAAAACAGATACAAGTGCTGTACACATTGCCGCACCCGCACTTGGTCCGTCTTTTGGTGTAGAGCCATCTGGTACGTGAATATGAATATCAAGCTTGTCTTGGAAATCATCAGCAATACCTAGCTCTTTTGCTCGCGTGCGTGTGACACTCATAGCCGCTTGAATCGATTCTTTCATCACATCACCTAGCTGTCCTGTGTAGTTAAGCTTTCCTTTGCCTTTATAGGTAGTAGCTTCAATGGTTAACAAATCACCGCCAACAGATGTCCAGGCTAGGCCAGTCACCTCACCAACCTGATTGTGCTCTTCTGCCAAGCCATAACGAAATTTCTTAACACCTAGATACTTTTCTAAACTCTTAGCGTTGATAATTGCTCGCCCCTTGCGTTTTTTAAGCACTACCTCTTTTACAACTTTACGACAAATAGTACTAATGGTACGACTCAAACTACGTACACCAGCCTCTCTCGTGTAATAACGAATAATGTCTAAGATAGCAGAATCTTTAAAAGCAATCTCGCTCGATTTAATGCCATTATTTTCCATCGCCTTTGTCACTAAATGACGCTTGGCAATTTGTACTTTTTCATCTTCAGTATAGCCAGAAAGCTCAATAATTTCCATACGATCTAACAATGGCTGAGGTAAATCTAGCGAATTAGCTGTAGCTACAAACATAACTTGTGAAAGGTCATAGTCAACTTCTAAATAATGATCATTAAAGGTGTGATTTTGCTCAGGGTCCAATACTTCAAGCATAGCTGAAGATGGATCACCTCTATAATCACTGGCCATTTTTTCAATTTCATCAAGTAAGAATAGTGGGTTCTTTACCTTTACTTTTTGCATTTTTTGTACGATAGAGCCTGGCATTGCACCAATATAAGTACGCCTATGACCACGAATCTCAGCTTCATCACGCACACCACCTAACGCCATACGAACATATTTACGATTAACCGCTTTGGCAATTGATTCACCCAATGAAGTTTTACCTACGCCAGGAGGGCCAACAAGGCACAAAATATTGGCTTTATTATGAGTGACACGTGTTTGCACAGCTAAGTGTTCTAAAATACGTTCTTTAACCTTGTTGAGACCATAGTGATCATCATCCAATATCTTTTGCGCTTTATGTAGATCTTTGTTAATACGTGTTTGTTTTTTCCACGGCACATCGCACAAGTTTTCAATATAGGTACGAATAATAGAAGCGTCTGATGATTGAGATGACATGCGTGAGAGTTTTTTTAGTTCAGACTCTGCTTTAGCTTTAACAACTTTTGGCATTTTTGCTTTATTAATGCTCATCTGTAAATCTTCGATTTCGTTTTCGTCTTCAGCCTGGCCCAGCTCTTTTTGAATAGATTTCATTTGCTCATTCAAATAGTAGTCTCTTTGGTTGGACTCCATTTGTTTGCGCACGCGAGACTGAATATTCTTTTCGGCACTTAAAACATCAATTTCACCCTGAATGACTGCTAAGATCTTATCAAGTCTATCTTTGGCACGATCTCCTTCAAGTAAAGATTGTTTTTCATTAAGCTTAAGATTTAAATTTGCAATAATGACATCACTAAAACGCTCAACATCAGAAATATCTTGCAGTGCTTTAAACACCTCTTCAGGTATTTTTTTATTAAGTTTAAGATAAGATTCAAAGCCGTCTAATGCTAGTCGCATCATTGCCTTAATCTCAACATTTTCGCTAGACTCTAAAGCAAACTCACTCGCTAAAACCTCAGTGTAATCATTCGCATCAAAAAACTCGTTAATCTTTGCGCGTTTTACCCCTTCGACCAAAACTTTAATTGTGCCATCAGGTAGTTTTAGCATCTGCAAGATTGTAGCCAGTGTACCAACTTGGTGCAAATCATCATTACTAGGATTTTCAATTTTCTCGTCTTTTTGTGCTACTAAAAAGATATATTTATTGCTGCCCATTGCCTGAGTGATAGCATTAACTGAAGACTTTCTACCAACAAAAAGTGGCATCACCGTATGTGGGAAAACCACCACATCACGTAGAGGCAATAAAGGCACTCGTTCCTGAGCTAGATCAATGACTTCTGTTGTGGCTTCTGTTCCCATAACAATTTAACACCTTGTTTGTTTAATAATTTAGATAGATAGTGGTTTGTCACGTTTATTTCAAGTACCCAAGCACCAAAATCATCCACCTTCTCATTGTGGATATAGCCAATATTATAAATCTCGCTACGAATATAAGCTGATTGCACATCCAATTGTATTTTGGCACGTGTCATCATACCACTAAGCTGTTCTGCTAAGGCTTGATAAAGTAAATCAATGCCCAGACTTTGTTGCGCTGAAATCCACACACGGTAAATTCTGCCCTCTTTATCACGATCCATTCTTGGCTCAAAATCAAGCAAGCAGTCAATTTTATTCATTACTAAAATAGTTGGAATCTTGTCAGCGCCAATTTCTAAAATAATATCTTCAACTTGGTCGATTTTTTCTGGATTGTATTCATCTGAAGCATCTACTACATGTAACAACACATCTGACTGTCGAGTCTCTTCTAAGGTAGATTTAAAGGCCGCTACCAAATCATGTGGCAAGTCTTGAATAAATCCTACTGTGTCGGCAATTACTGCCTCACCTGAAGCCGGCAAAATCACACGTCGAATGGTTGAGTCTAATGTGGCGAACAGTTGATCATCTGCAAATACTTCAGCTTGTGTAATGGTGTTAAACAAAGTGGATTTACCAGCATTGGTGTAGCCCGCCAATGCAATCATTGGCAGTTCACTCTTAACACGAGACTTGCGTCCCAAATCCCGTTGCTTGTGTACTTTGTCTAGGCGTTTAGTGATATTCTTAATGCGTACGGCAATTAAACGCTTATCTGTTTCTAATTGTGTTTCGCCCGGCCCACGCAAACCAATACCGCCCTTTTGACGCTCAAGGTGTGTCCAACCTCTAACTAGTCTAGTGGACAAGTGTCGCAACTGAGCAAGTTCGACTTGTAATTTTCCTTCAAAAGATCGAGCTCTGAGCGAGAATATATCTAAAATCAAACCAGTACGATCCATCACTTGGCATTCAAGTGATTTTTCTAGATTTCGCTCTTGTGATGGGGACAATTCAGTTGAAAAAATCACCAAATCAAGTTTTAATTCTTCAACCAGCTCCGCCAGTTCTTCGACTTTTCCTGAGCCAATAAAATATTTAGCACTAGCAAAATTACGAGCCACTTTAAGATTTTTAACAACAAACAAGCCCGAAGATCTGGCAAGTTCCTCAAATTCGTCCATACCATTATGAACATGTCGGTTATTAGGGAGCTCTACATAGATAAGCAAGGTTCGCTCACCCTGCCCAACTGCCTCTTTTTGACGATCAAATAATTCCAATTTTTTCAGTTAGATGAATTATCTAAATTTAGACTTTCGATGTTTAGCTAGCCTTCTTGGACTCATCTGATGATTTATAAACCATCAGTGGTCTTTCCTTCCCGTCAACCGTGTTTTTGTCAATGACCACCTCATTAACATCACTCAGTGTCGGCAATTCAAACATAGTGTCTAGTAGCAGGTCTTCCAAAATAGAGCGAAGACCTCGAGCACCTGTTTTGCGCTTAATGGCTAATTTGGCAATTGCTGATAAGGCTGACTTCTTAAAGGTTAATTTAACGCCTTCCATTAATAACACCTCTTGGAACTGTTTAACTACTGAGTTTTTAGGTTCTGTTAAAATTTGAATCAACGCATCTTCGTCTAACTCACCAAGTGCTGTTTGCACTGGTAGACGACCTACCAACTCTGGAATTAAGCCATATTTAATTAAATCTTCTGGTTCAATTAAATCAAATAAGTCTGTCAGTGTTTTTTCTTCATTAAGGTCTTTTACATCAGCAGAAAAACCAATACCGGTCGCTTTTTCAACACGCCTTCCAATAACCTTATCCAAACCATCAAACGCACCGCCGCAAATAAATAAAATCTTTGAAGTATCAACATCAATAGTCTCTTGATTAGGATGCTTGCGACCACCTTGTGGTGGCACTGAAGCTACTGTCCCTTCAATCAATTTAAGCATAGCTTGCTGGACGCCCTCACCTGATACATCACGGGTAATGGAAGGGGAATCTGAGCGACGCGAAATCTTATCGATTTCATCGATGAAAATAATACCACGCTCTGCACGATCAGGATCAAAGTCACATTTAGACAATAAATTTTTAATTACATTTTCAACATCATCACCCACATAGCCTGCCTCGGTCAACGTGGTTGCATCAGCAACTGTAAACGGCACATCTAAAATACGTGCTAGTGTTTGAGCTAGTAATGTTTTTCCTGAGCCGGTTGGACCGATCATCAAAATATTGGATTTATCTAATTCGACATCATTTGAAATATAGCCACTTTGTAGACGCTTATAATGATTGTAAACTGCAACTGACAATACTTTTTTGGCATGA
The DNA here is from genome assembly GCA_910595805.1 of uncultured Candidatus Thioglobus sp. The sequence continues at coordinate 72,446 of CAJVCK010000002.1, forward strand.
TCTTGGCCGATCACATATTCATTTAAAAAATCAAGTAGGTCTTTAGGGGTGTAGTCCCATTGTTGATGTTCATCAGTAATTTCTTTAAGCGCCTGCTCTTGTATTAAATCATGACATGACTCAATACATTCGTTACAAATATAAACACCTGGTCCTGCAATTAAGCGATCAACCTCAGCTTTAGCTTTGCCACAAAATGAGCAATTTAATTCTTCAATATCTGCTGCCATAAATCAAAACTCCTTAGCGTTGAGCAAGCACCTTGTCAATTAGGCCGTATTTAGCTGCTTCATCAGCCGACATAAAGTTATCTCTGTCTGTATCTTTTTGAATAGTTTTAGTGGCCTGACCTGTATGTGACTCCAAGATCAAATTAAGCTTTTCTCTTACCTTTAAAATTTCTTGTGCATGAATATCAATATCACTAGCCTGACCAGAGAAACCACCTAAAGGTTGATGAATCATACATCTAGCATTCGGTAAAGCAAAACGCTTACCTTTGGCGCCTGCTGTTAACAACAAAGCGCCCATGCTTGCCGCTTGGCCAATGCACAAGGTAGAGACGTCTGGCTTGATAAACTGCATGGTGTCATAAATTGCTAAACCTGCAGATACCGAGCCGCCTGGTGAATTAATGTATAAATGAATATCTTTATCAGGGTTTTCAGACTCTAAAAACAACAACTGGGCTACAATCACATTAGCCATATAATCTTCTACTGGGCCAACCATAAAGATAACACGTTCTTTTAGAAGTCGTGAATAAATATCATAAGCTCGTTCGCCCCTAGCAGATTGCTCCACTACCATCGGTACTTGATTTAGGTTTTTAATTGTCATTTACGCTTGCGGTTGTGTTGCTTCCTGAAATTTCTTATCTTTAAAAGTAACGGTTGCTTTCTCTAAGATGGCATCTTGTACCATTTTCTCGACCACTAATAACTCAACATGAGTTAATCTTGTTTGGTCTTCATTGTAGTAGTCTATCATTTGTTGTGCATTTTCGCCATACATCTGTGACATTTCTTCTAACTTGGCATCAATCTGCTCTTTGCTTGCAGTCATGTCGTGATTACTAGAGACTGCATTAATCAACAAACCTAGTTTAACACGGCGTTCAGCCTCTGTATTAAATGCAGAGGCATCCATATCGCCTTGGGCCGGCATACCTTGTTGTTCCATGCGTTCTTGCATCTCTTGCAATAGATTTTGCGCTTCACTATCAATAGTGCTTTGAGGTACAGTAAAGTCATTCACAGCTAACAATGCATCAAATATCGCGTTTTTGTTTTCTTCAGCAATACGATTATCGATCTCAACACGCATTTGCTCTTTCATGCTCTTTTTTAAAGCTTCCATGTCTTTTTCACCAAATTTTTCAGCAAACTTGTTGTCTAGTTTTGGCGATTTAGGTGATGCCACATCAGTAACGGTTATCTCAAAAGTCACCTCTTTACCCGCTAACTGTGGTGCGTGATAATCTTTAGGGAAGGTTAGATCTAAACTGATTGATTTGCCTGCGGCAACATCAGTTAAACCATCCTCAAACCCCTTAATCATTTTTCCTTTACCTAGAATAAGCTGAAAGTCAGTAGCCTTACCACCATCAAAAACCTTTCCGTCCATGATACCTTCAAAGTCAATCGTTACTTGATCGCCTTCTTTAGACTTACGTTTAACTGATTTATACTCAATTGATTGATCAATCAAACCTTGCAGCGTTCTTTCTTCATCAGCCTTGGTAATTTTTACTTTAGTTTGCTCAATCTTTAACTTTGAAAAGTCAGCAATTTCAATCTCAGGGTAGACTTCAAATTCAACTGTATAGGTAAACTCTTTTTCGTCTTGCGAATCTATCTTGGTAATTGTGGGGCGTGCTGCTGGTGTTACATTTGCCTCTGTTAATGCATCAAACAAAGTTTCATTAACAATATCATTTACCGCGTCTGAAGTAGCTTGATCACCAAATTGCTTGCGCAAAATAGATAAAGGCACCTTGCCTTTTCTAAAGCCATCAATGGTCACTTGTGATGCCATCTTTTGTAGAACCGCATCTGTTTTTTGTTTAAAAGTATCTGCAGGCAACTTAACCGTTAACGATCTTTTAAGGCCATCTAATGTTTCTAATGAAGTTTTCATGTGTTATAAATCCGATATTGTACTTAAAAAAGAATAAATTATACCCGATAGAGCGGTATTTTCTTGCGCAATAAAAAGGCAGCGGGTGCTGCCTTTTTTAACTCTTCAATGATTATAAAAAATAATTAAAGAGTATTAATTTAGACCAGCGATATATTCAGAAACTGCATCAATCTCTGCATTGGTTAAACTCTTGGTAAAGTTGATCATCATGCCTTCATAATCATTTGCTCTGCTTGGTTCATTAGCACCAGTTTGTGCATTAATTGAATCTTGGCGGAATAATTTAAGCTGCTTAGAAACATACGCTGCATGCTGTGAAGATAATACTGGAAAGCCTGCGGCTGGAATGCCTTTTCCTTTTGGACCATGACAAGCAATACAAGCAGTAACACCAGTGTCTTTTTTACCACCACGATAAATTTTTTGCCCTAACACGAGATTTGCACCTTGTTTAGCAGCACCTGGTGTTGTTTTTTGCGCTGCATAATAAGCAGCAATATTTTTCATATCAGATTCACTCAATGCAGCAACAACACCAGTCATCATGGCATCAATACGAGCACCAGATTTAAAATCTTTTAATTCTTTCAACAAGTAATCTTCACTTTGTCCAGCTAACTTAGGAAAGCTAGGCACCACTGAGTTTCCATTTACACCATGACAACCAATACAAGTTGCTGCTTTGGTTTGCCCAATTTCTATATCTCCTGTTGCTAGTGAGTGTGTTGAAACTAAGGCCAATACAGCGCTAAAAACTAATGCTAATTTATTCATGGAATTTCCTTTTTTGCAAAAAAATAAGCCGATATTATACTTAATATCGGCTTATCATAATATAGAATTTATAGACTAAATCCTATCAATAATTTATTGCAGCTATAGCTGCAATTGAAATTATTTTGAAGCTAAGAAATCAGCGATTGCTTGCTCTTGGCCCGCAGCCATACCAGCCATAGCATTCATTGTTGCATTCTTACGTGCACCAGACTGAAAATCTTTTAACGCTTGAACAATGTATGCAGCATCCTTACCTGCTAATGCTGGAGCGCTTGCGCCCTGACCAGCGCCACCGTGACAACCTGCACAACCTAAAGCCATGTATGGGTTTGCTTGAACTGAACCTACTGATAACGCAACTGTTGCTGCTACTAATAAAATCTTTTTCATTACTTTCTCCTTTTTAAAAACTAATAAGTTATCTTAAAATAAATGATAATAAAATACCATAAAATTAAATTATACCTGTTTTTTCAAAAAAAAATACACTCTGTCGTTTTTTTCCAACTGATAACTCATTGGTTAGTGCGTTAAGTTAGTATATTTAAAACGATTTCACGGTAGAATAAACACCGTAAATTTGAAATACATCTAACTCGCCTACATGAATACTACCTACCATCAAGCTAAGTTTTTGCTCTCATGTCCATCACTCAAAGGGTGCCCAGAAGATCAAGGCTTTGAAGTCATTTTTGCTGGGCGCTCGAATGCTGGAAAATCAAGCGCAATCAACACACTTACCCTTCAAAAAAAGCTAGCTAAAGTTTCTCGCACACCTGGCAGAACGCAGCATTTGGTGTTTTTTGAATTAGATCAGGATCGTCGCTTAGTTGATTTACCAGGCTACGGCTATGCCAAAGTACCCGAGCACATTAAACAACAATGGCACATTGACATGAGTGAATATTTTGAGAAACGTCACTGCTTAGCCGGTGCCGTATTAGTCATGGATGTGCGTCGCCCACTGACTAAATTTGACCAAATGATGTTAGACTGGTGTGTCAGCATTAATCTGCCTACACAAATTCTACTCACCAAATCTGACAAACTCAAAAAAGGTGCGGCAAGTAATTCTCTACTCAAAGTCAGACGTGCTATCAAACCCTATCCTTATGTAGAAGTGCAGCTTTTTTCTAGTTTAAAGAAACAAGGCTTAGAAGCGCTTTGGGGACGGCTCGATACTTTCTTCGGTCATGTGGATTAATGCTGACTTAACAAAAATCAGTGCTAAAGACAACGTTGTCTTGGCCAACAACCGACAAGTCTTGGCATTTAAAAGAACTTGGGGTTTACAATACGGTACTTCAGCATTGCCTCAAACTTTTTCTTGGAAGCAATATCTACAATACATCTGGAAAACTATTAGCCCTAATTCGTCTAAACGACTTATTTCAGTTGTTGAATCTAGGGCACTTATCGCCCAGTCTATGGAACGCCTTGATCAAGTAGTTGATGCTCATCTATTAGATGAAGTAGTTAAAAATATTAATTACTGTCATGCCCATTTAATTAACCCTTCCGAACTACTTGACTCACACCATAAAAATAGTGAATTGTTAAATACTTGGATACTTGATTACCAACAAGTCAAACTTAAGCTCAATCTACTCGATATCAACGATCTATCCAAACTGATTTTAAATCGTAACTGTGAAATTGGCCAGCCTTATCTTTATGGTTTTAAAACACTTACACCTGAACAATCGCTTTTGTTTACCAATACCGGTTATCAAATTTTGAATTCAAAGCAGCCAAACACACACAGCGACAACCTAATTTTTAACACAATGCAGGATGAAATTTCCCATGTTGCCAAATGGGCAAAAGACCTGCACAAAAAACATCCAGAAAAAAATATTGCCATTGTTAGTCCGCAACTCAATAACGAGCACTATCAAATAAAATCAATTTTTGATCAAATATTTGATGATGTGCTTGTTGAAACTGGGCAAAAGGCCTTTAACATTTCTCTAGGCTTGCCACTGACTGATTATCCATTCATTAAACATTTGCTATTAGTGTTGCAATTATCTCAGCAATTACAAAGAAACTATATTAGCACTGAAACTTTTAAGGCCGCTATTACTTCTCCCTACCTTGCTCATGCCAAATCTGAACAGTCCGGCCGCGCATTGCTGGTCAATCAAATTTTATCTTGGTCACAAACACACTTAAAACTCAATCAGCTTGATTCACATTTAACTAATACACCCTTACTTAAAACACTTATTGACAATATTTGCCTGCAAGGCATTAATGGCCAACAAAAACACGATCAGTGGTTGATAAATTTTAATCAAAACTTGCAAACCTGGGGATTTGCAACTGATAGAACACTTTCCAGTGTTGAATATCAACTATTCAATAAATACCAACAAACCAGCTTGGGTTTGAATAAATTGACTCAAATCAGTGAGAGGGTTAGCGCATCACAGGCCGTGACTGATTTACAAAGCTGGTTATCACAGGTTATATTTCAGGCGCAATCTGCCAAAACACCGATTCAAATACTCGGTAGTTTAGAAGCAGAAGGTCTATATTTTGATGAAGCTTGGGTAATCGGCATGACCGACAGTTTCTTGCCAGCAGCGCTCAACTCTCCACGCTTTATCCCTAACGACATTGCCTCACAGCATCAGATCCCTCACAGTAATTTTGAGCTAATTACCAAGGATGCACAAGACACACTCAATAACTTAATCAATCTATCTGACCAAGTAAATTGCTCTTATGCTAAAACTCATTTTGAAAGTGAACAGCATGGCTCACCGTTGCTAAACTTTGATTTAAAAATTGAAACACCTGAGCATCAATTTGAGCCTGCCATATTAGAAACTATTAATAACAATCAAGCCACACCATTAGCTGACACACAAGTCAATGGTGGTGTAGGTATTTTAAAAGACCAAATGGCTTGCGCCTTTAAAGGTTTTTCTCATCGTCTTAATATCAACAAATTTGACCCACCTCATCTTGGCCTTAGTCGCTCAGAACAGGGAAACATAATACACAAGGCCTTAGAAACTATTTATCAACAAGTGCCATCTTCTGCTGATTTAATCACTTATGATCAAGACACATTAAATCAACTAATTGATACCGCTATTCAACGCGAACTCAAGCACCATCAATACTCTGGTTTTTATCAAATCGAACGCGATCGTCTTAACCAACTAATTCAAAAATTCATTGCTACAGAAAAACAACGTGATGTTTTTAGAGTGATTGCTACCGAAAAAACCATTGAGGCCAATATTGCTGGATTACGATTTAACACACGCCTTGATCGTGTTGACGAACTGGAGAATGGCGATCATATTATTCTTGATTACAAAACTGGCAACCTACCAAGCAACCCGTGGTGTGGTAATCCAATTAAAGAGCCGCAATTACCTATTTATGCCGTCACTGACTCAGCAGATGGCATTGCTTTTATCAAACCAGCATCAGATAAAATCACCTATGTTGGCTTAGCTAGAGACAAAGATTCTTTACCAAAAAGAACTTCATTGCAAAAATCTTGCGTTGATTGGGATGAACAACTCAAGCTTTGGCAGCAGCAATTAGACCAAGCCAGTCAAGATTACCAACAAGGCAATGCCGAAGTTCTACCGACTAAAAATGCTTGTGTCTATTGTGAATACGATTCACTTTGTCGCGTTAAGAAATAAATATTAATTTCTATTGCAGATAACTTTTACAGTAAATTGTTCTGCTCGTTGAACGATATCGCTTGTCTTTAAAATGTGGTCAGACTGCCTCGCACTATATGCAATATTATTCACATCAAGAAACCCTCTTAATACAGAGGACTTAACGGCAAAATTTACATTTTGTGGCAAGTCATTCATCATTTTATTAATTTTAAGCACGTCAAGCTTATCAGTCACAACACCAACCACATTACCACTTGAATCAAAAAGTGGCCCTCCACTGTTTCCACCTTGTACAGGGGCTGTTATTTGCATCCTATCCATGTCCCCATGTACTCCAAATAAAGCACTGACGTTTCCCTTTGTGACTTTTAAGCCAGAGCCTAACAAATCACCCAAAGGATGACCTATAACAATAACATCGTCGCCCGTCTTAATACCTTTCCCATCTCTCAACGTTGCAACATTACAACTTTGTACAGCATCATCCACCCTAAGAATCGCGATATCTTTTTCTTTACTGTGCGCTATTACAGAAGCAGAAATATTTTCATTATTTGTATTTACAAAAATACTTTTACAATTGTTAACCACATGATGGTTAGTCACCAATTCTTCACTTGTTATAAAGAAACCAGAACCAGTAACACTTTTAACCAATGGCTTTTGTTGATCACTAGAACTGACTTTATTACTTTCTTTAACATCAGTGCTGGACATTAATTCCAACACACATTGACTCGCAACTCTCAGAGAGATTATTTCCGATTTTTGCTTGTCTTGACTAGTCAAAATAAAATCATCAAATGACTTAAAAAATTTCGGTGTTTTATTCGGAATACAATTACAAAAATCTCTAGTTTTAATACCGCGATCAGAAAGATTGTTATTTGGCCTTATATGCGCTTCTTTTTCACATGCTTCGATCATTATAGACTTAAGAGTCTCAGGAAAAACCCAGGGAGACTGACCATTATCTTCTAAACGACTTCCTTCTTGCTTCATTTTTCTTTCTTTGTCTAGACGCCTCTTACCAAGTAATTCATGCTCGGAGTCATAAATAGTAATTGGACGCTTCGCACCACCAAAAGCATAGCCTCCATTAGTTAGAATCCTAACTTTACGGCAATCTTCATTAGACCTTGTAGTTATACAGAGTGCCCCTCGATGTGAGATAAATATCTTTTTTACTTCATCACACTTACTTGATTTGGTAATTACCTGTATATCTCCATTAAATAACGAGAAACAGGCTTGCGTTCGGCCTGTATCCACAAACACATAATTATCACTAAAAGCTCGCATTAAGTCGTTGTAACTTGCTTTTTTTAGCAAATACATTGAACGATAAAACCACTAACAGTATGAGATATAAATATTTTTTCAAAGAATCCAACTTAACCCCAATAAAACAATAACATTATAGAAATTCTACCACTGTTCCTTATCTTTACTCCAATTCTTAATAATAAATAGTTTATTTTTTTGGATTGCCTCAGCAATATTGCTTTTATCAAGACTAGCGATATCAATACTGTTAAGTTGATTATGCAGTTGTTTTATCGGCTCAACCTCAATACCCAATAAAGCAAATATTGTAAGCAATTGCTCAAAACGATCTTTGCGTCTTAATGCGTCAGTTCGGTTAAAGAATTTCAACACCTTTTCTGCACTTTGTTGCATTAGCTGGCTAGCAACAGCTTGCCATTGGCTCGTCAGTGTGGCTAGCTGTGTATATTCTTTAGGGCATTTAATATGCTGGCACAACTGCTCGATGGTGTCGGCGCTTTGGTTGTGTAGCCAAAGTGCAAATCTAACCACTGGACTGTTGGTATCTATCCGGTCTAAAAATTCAAACTCATTATCATGCGTTGTATGGGTGTTACTATTCAACATTGGGAAAACCCTTGTATCAGCGCCACAAGCTGATAACACCTTAAAAAATGCCGATGGCGTCTCATAAGACAATGCCTTTTCAAGCTCTTTAAAAACGCGCTCAGGTGTCAATGCATCCACCTCGCCCGAGGCGACCATGTCTTTCATTAATCGATGTGTTGAATGTGCTACCTTGAAGCCAAACACCTTAAAGCGAGCAGCAAATCGTGCCACACGTAATACACGCACAGGGTCTTCACTAAAGGCGCCAGATACATGCTTGAGTAATCCGTTGTTTAAATCATCTTGACCATTAAAAGGGTCAAACAATTCGCCGTCTTTATCGGCAATGGCATTAATGGTCAGATCACGGCGTGATAAGTCTTGTTCCAGTGTGACTGTTTTTGAAGTGTCAAATTCAAAGCCTTTATAGCCTTTGCCGACTTTTCGTTCGAGTCTAGCTAGTGCATATTCTTCTTGCGTACCGGGGTGTAAAAATACTGGAAACTCCTTACCCACTTGACGATACCCAAGATCCAGCATTTCATCAGGTGACGAACCAACAACGACCCAGTCTTTCTCGGTATTGTCGTCGCTAATGCCTAATAAGCGATCACGAACCGCGCCACCAACTAAATACTTTTTCATGGTTGTGAATAAGAATGGTTTAAATGCCCATATAATACACGAATGGATTTATCTAAATTAACGCCAGAACAGTTTAAAGTCACCCAACAATGTGGCACTGAAGCGCCATTTACAGGTAAGTATGTCAATCATCATGAGGATGGTAACTACACATGTGTGTGCTGTGATCAAGTGCTGTTTTCCTCTAACACCAAGTTTGACTCAGGCACTGGCTGGCCCAGTTTTTACGACATTGCCAACGCCGATAGCGTATCTTCAATTACAGACAACTCACACGGCATGACTCGAGTAGAAGTCCGATGCAAAAACTGCGATGCACATCTTGGCCATGTATTTTCTGATGGCCCTCAACCAACTGGACAGCGTTACTGTATTAATTCTGCCTCACTTAACTTTCAGGGCAAATAATGCATATTCATATTCTCGGTATTGCTGGTACATTCATGGGCTCACTGGCACTAATTGCCAAACAAATCGGCCATACAGTGACCGGCCAAGATCAAGGTATGTATCCGCCAATGAGTATACAATTAGAGAAACAAGACATTAACTACACCCACGGCTACAACGTAACCGATATGCCACAAGCTGATGTCTTTATTATTGGCAATGCCTTATCGCGTGGCAATGAATGCGTTGAAGAAATCCTTACTAGACAATACGCCTACACCTCGGGTGCACAATGGCTGAGCGAAAATGTCTTGCGTGATAAATGGGTATTGGCCGTATCGGGTACTCATGGCAAGACGACCACAGCGAGCATGTTGACTCATATCTTAGAAGTTGCAGGTTACAATCCTAGCTTTTTGATCGGTGGCGTGGTAGAAGACTTTGGCGTGTCATCACGCTTAACGGCTTCAAACTTCTTTGTCATTGAGGCCGATGAGTACGATACTGCTTTTTTTGATAAACGCTCAAAGTTTGTGCATTACCATCCAAAAACTTTAGTGATTAATAATCTTGAATTTGACCACGCCGATATCTTCGATTCACTTGAAGATATCCAAAAACAATTCCACCACCTTGTTCGCACTGTACCTGGTGATGGGTTAATTATCCACCCAGACAACATACAAGCAATTGACGAAGTACTCAACCAAGGGTTATGGTCATCTGTTCAGACTTTACCTGCTCAACAATTAACAACAACCGACGCTGGCAGTCGTTTTAATGTTGAAGGTAATATAATTAATTGGCACCTGCTTGGTGAGCACAATAAGCAAAATGGACTGGGTGCTATTTATGCCGCACACCATATAGGTGTTCCTTTTGATGTAGCCTGTGAGGCATTGGGGAAATTCAAGGGGGTTAAGCGTCGTTTAGAAATCAAACACCAAACTAATTCTGTCACTTTATACGATGATTTTGCCCATCATCCAAGTGCGATCAAAACCACGCTATCAGGCCTACGTGCTAAAGTGGGCGATGAAAACATCGTGGCAATTATAGAGCTTAGATCTAACACCATGAAATTAGGGATTCATCAGCAAAGCTTGGTTGATGCGCTTAGCGACGCTGATCAAGTGTTTGTACTTAAACCTGAAAACATCATTTGGGATATCGAAGCATTATTTAAAGATACGCATCTATTTGAATCCGTTGACGATATTGTTGGCAATCTGATGCAAATCAAACAAGGTCATTTTGTAGTCATGTCAAATGGCAGCTTTGACGATATTTTTAATAAAATAATTAACAACTTATGAAGCCCATTGCAATTGCACTAACTGGCGCATCTGGCATGCCATATGCTATTACTCTACTTCAAGAACTGGTCAAATCTCAAGAGAAAATCTATGTAATGATCTCTCAAGCGGCTAATGCCGTCATCGCTATGGAAACTGATTTAAATCTTGGCACTGATACCAAGGCCATTGAAAAAAATCTAACTCAATATTTATGCGCCAAAAATGGCCAAATTGAAGTTTTTTCTAAAAATCAATGGACAGCACCAGTCGCCTCCGGATCTAACCCGCCACGGGCGATGGTGGTATGTCCTTGCACCATGAGCACGCTCTCGGCTATTGCTCATGGTGCAGCTGACAACCTAATGCACCGTGCCGCAGATGTGGTAATTAAAGAACAAAAAAAACTCATCCTAGTACCAAGAGAAACACCTTATTCGGCTATTCATTTAGAGAATATGCTTAAACTTTCTCGATTAGGAGTGGCAATTATTGACGCCAATCCAGCATTTTATCAAAACCCACAAAGTATTCAGGATTTGGTTAATTTTGTGGTGGCTCGTATATTGGATCATCTAGAGATTGAGCACGATATTTTACCACCTTGGCAAGATTAAAAAGCAATCACCATTAAGCCTAAAAAAGCCAAGAATAACGCAAAGAATTTTTTCAGTTTTTTGCCATCAACACTGTGTGCGACTTTAGCGCCAAGTGGCGCAAACAAAACACTCATTACCGCAATGCTAATGAGCGCTTGAGCATGAATAAAGCCTAAACCATTAACAGCAGATTCTTCATTCCAGCCCGCTACAATAAAGCCTAATGCGCCTGCAATGGCAATAGGCATGCCCACAGCTGCTGAAGTGGCGACGGCATTTTTAATATCAACATGGTTATAGGTTAAAAATGGCGTGGTCATAGTGCCACCACCAATACCAACGATGGCAGATACCAGGCCAATGATGTAGCCAGTAACACGCCACACCCACCTGCCCAAGTTATCAACATGTGCAGAACTACTAATACCAAAATACATAATCGCAGCAACACTAAATTCAAAAAATGCAAAGAAAATTCGCATTAAATCAAAGCTCATCACTTTGGTAAGCAGTGCACCACTAAAAGCACCCAGTAAGATAGTAGGGGTAAGTTTTTTAAAATTATGCCAATGAATCGCACCACGACTATGGTGAGCCCCTACACTTGAAATTGAGGTAAAGACAATTACCGCTAGAGCCGTACCTACGGCTGTGTGCATTAAAATAGTTTGATCAACACTACCAGCAAGCAAATACAACAAAGCTGGCACTATAATCAGCCCGCCTCCAATACCAAGGAGTCCAGCAAAAAACCCTGAAAATATACCGAGTAATAATAAGGGTGTTAATTCAACCAATCACCAACCGTCTGAGTCAATAAATCATTTTGATCATTAAAAAAATGATCTCCTTGTATTTTTCTTTGAATATACTTACTGTTACTCTTAGCTGCCTCACGTCTTTGTTCTAATGTTTTTAAAACAGGATCAATGTCATCAGTGCCATAAATATCCAACAGTGGGATATTAACACTAGACAAGTAAGGCACTGAACCACCATTCATACCAACTGCCACAAATTTTTTAAATGAATGTTTAGGATTGTTTGAGAAATAGTGCGACGCCATAGTTGTTCCTAAACTATGCGCAACCAATAGATCTGCTTCCTTACCTGTACTTTTAATATAATCAACGGCAGCCTGAATACGTTTATCAGAATCTGCAAATAGACCAACATATTCTTTACCCTCAATACCATTAGCTAATACTGGCAGCTGAATAGAGAGGGTATGGTAGCCTTTCTCAGTTAGAGATACACGAAGTGGCTGAATCACGCCTGTCCAGTCAGGATGCACACCCAAACCATGCATAACGATAGCAACCTTGTTTGAATCAGATTCAGATTCGGTCAATATAGATAAAAACTCTCTTTCATCATTCTTTATCCAAACTACATCACCATCCATTAAACCATCTTCAACAAAACTAGCCCAACGAGCCTCTTTTTCATAATCAGGTAATGACTGCGCGAATGAAATATTGGTAATTAGTACAAATAATAAAAATAATTTATTCATTAGACCTTTCATTTATTACAAAACATAAGTTGATTATAAGATAATATTAAATGTAGTGTCAAACGTTAGCAACAAGTAATTACAAAACGTAAACAGGAGCTTTTATCAAATAAAGTTTTGTGCATTTTATTAAAATATAAACAAAATGCAAAGGATTGGAAGTACTTAAGACAGCTTAAACTTGATAATTCCAGAGACAACACCCATATCAGCTTTACCACCTAACTGGCCTTTAAGTAGGCCCATAAGCTTACCCATGTCTTGCATAGATGATGCACCTGTATCAGCAATGGCTTTATCCACAGCAGTAACGATTTCAGCTTCCGAAAGTTGTGCTGGCATGTAGTTATTAAGAATAACAAGTTCTGCCTCTTCAATCTCGACTAAATCAGAACGTCCTGCATCTTTGAATTGTGAAATTGAGTCTTTACGTTGTTTTACCATTTTTTGAATAACAGCCAATACTTGTGTATCGTCAAGCTCAATACGATCATCAACCTCACGCTGCTTAATAGCACCCAAAATCATACGGACTGCTTTTAAGCCAGCTTTATCTTTGGCCTTCATTGCCAATTTCATATCGTTAACAACTTTAGATTTAAGTTCAGACATAATATTATATTTTGTATTAAAAAAAAAATGCGGTTTAAATATAAACCGCATTTTATTTAAATTCTAGTACATACGTTTACGATGCACTCGATTTTTTGCCATCTCTTTATGAGTTCGCTTAACTGCTGCTGCTTTCATGCGCTTATTTACCCAAGTTGGCTTTTCAAAAAACTCTTTTTTACGAACATCAGTAATAACACCTGCTCTGTCACACGAACGACGGAAACGTCTAAGTGCTATATCAAAAGGTTCGTTTTCTCTTACTTTAATTGAAGGCATGTTTTATTTTCCTTTATGAATCAGTGTTATCTGCATCAGCAGAGCTATCAAAATCAACCAATTGGACAATTGCCATTGGTGCTTTATCGCCAGTACGGAAGCCGGCCTTTAAAATACGAATATAGCCACCAGGACGATCCTTGTAAAATGGACCTAATTCGGTGAATAATTTTGCAACTGAAGCGTCATCCCGTAATTTTGCAAAAGCATTTCTGCGATTGGCAACAGAATCATTTTTAGCCTTAGTAATTAATGGCTCAACAACGCGTCTAAGTTCTTTAGCCTTAGGCAATGTCGTTTTAATTGTTTCATGTAGAAACAACGAATTTGCCATGTTTTGAAACATTGCTTTACGGTGAGAAGCGTTACGGTTTAATTGTCTGCCTGACTGTCTATGTCTCATTTTTTCGTCCTAATATGTTTATTAATCACTCATTAAGTCAACTGGTGGCCAGTTATCAATGGCTGTGCCTAAATCTAGGCCTTTTTCAGTTAGTACTTCTTTAATTTCGTTTAATGACTTACGGCCTAAGTTAGGTGTTCTTAGTAAGTCTTGTTCTGACTTTTGGATCAAATCACCAATGTAGTAGATTTGCTCAGCTTTTAGACAGTTTGCACTACGTACAGTTAGTTCTAATTCATCTACTGCCGCTAATAACTGCGGATCAAAATCATCAGAAGTTGGCAATGCTGCTTCTTCTTCAACTAACTCTAATTCAACGAATGAAGATAACTGGTCCTGCAAGATAGTTGCTGCACGTTTAACGGCTTCCTCAGCATTAACAGAGCCATTTGTTTCAACAATAATATTTAATTTATCTAAATTAACCTTTTGATCAACACGAGCTGCTTCTACAGTAAAGCTAACACGTTTAATTGGGGAGAAGCTTGCGTCTAATTGCATACCACCAATAGTAGATGAATCATCATCACGTGTTACTGCCGTATCGTAACCGATACCAGTGCCAATTTTAAGTGTCATACGCATATGGCCACCAGCATTAACAGTTGCAATTACTTTATCATTATTAAATACTGAGATATCCGTACCATTTGCCTCAATATCAGCTACTGTAATTTCACACGGCCCTTTTTTGTCAATAATGACTTCTGCAGTATCCGATGTATTAAGGGCAACAGAAACTTCTTTAAGGTTTAATAAAATATCCAACACATCTTCTTGAACGCCATCAATAGTTGAGAATTCATGCATGACACCATCTATTGCCACTTCTGTGATTGCTGATCCCACCATAGAAGATAACAAAGTTCTTCTAAGAGCATTACCCAATGTGTGTCCAAAGCCTCTTTCTAAGGGCTCGAGAATAATTCTGTATTCGTTAGTACCTGTGTTAGTTGATTCAACTAACTTTGGCTTTAAAAAGTCTCTTGCGCTACCTTGCATAATAAATTCCTTATTTTGAATACAATTCAACAATTAAATGTTCTGCAATATCTGATGACAGATCATCACGAGCAGGAACATTTTTAAATACACCTTTAAGGGCTTTATTGTCTACATCAACCCAGTCGACTTGTCCTGATTGCTCAGCAAGTTCAACAGCTAGTTGAATACGACTTTGTTTTTTGGCTTTTTCTCTAATTGAGATTTCATCATTTGCACTAACTTGATAAGAAGGGATATTTACAATCGAGCCATTCACTAAGATAGATTTGTGTGATACTAATTGTCTTGATTCAGCACGTGTCGCACCAAAACCCATACGATATACAACATTATCTAAGCGACATTCAAGCAGTGACAATAAGTTTTCACCAGTAGAGCCTTTCTTTTGAGAAGCTTTTTGGTAATAAAGACGAAATTGTTTTTCTAAAATGCCATAAATACGTCTAACTTTTTGTTTTTCACGTAATTGTAAACCATATTCAGTGCCTTTTTGACGACGGGCATTTGCACCGTGCACACCAGGAAGCTGTGTAATCTTACATTTAGAATCTAATGATCTAATTCCACTTTTTAAAAATAAGTCCGTGCCTTCGCGACGTGCTAATTTACAAGTAGGTCCAGTATATCTAGCCATAATTTATCCTTATACTCTACGTTTCTTAGAAGGACGACAACCGTTATGAGGGATTGGCGTAACATCTGTGATTGATTGAATTTTTAATCCTTGTGCATTAAGACCACGAATGGCTGAGTCACGTCCAGGACCTGGGCCTTTAACACGAACATCTAAATTTTTCATGCCAAAAGCCAATGCTTTTTCACCACAGTTCCCAGCGGCTACTTGCGCTGCAAATGGTGTTGATTTTCTTGAACCTCTAAAACCAGATCCGCCCGAAGTTGCCCAACAAACTGCGTTACCGTGGCGATCGGTAATCATAACAATAGTATTGTTAAATGTTGCATGAATATGTGCAATACCGTCAGTAATGACTTTTTTTGATTTTTTCTTTGCTGGAGCTGGAGCTTGAGCCATAATATCTACCTATGATTATTTAATTAAACGACGAGGACCCTTACGAGTTCTAGCATTTGTTTTAGTTCTTTGACCACGAAGTGGTAATGATTTTCTGTGACGGATACCACGGTAACAGCCCAAATCCTTAAGGCGTTTAATGTCCATGGCTACTTGACGACGAAGATCACCTTCAACCTCAAATTTTGCAACCTCGTTACGAATCAGTTCTAATTGATCTTCAGCGATATCAGATACTTTAGTTGCTGGATCTAATTTAAGCTCTGAGCAAATTGCTTTTGCACGTGTATCACCAATACCAAAGATTGACTGTAAGCCAATTACAATGTGTTTGTTTGTTGGAATGTTAATTCCCGCTATTCTTGCCATTTATATTATCCTTATATCTTACTTTTACTTTTTAAATTTGTACTATTTTCCTTCGAAAAATAGGCTAAATATTAAAACGCGAAAAACCGGCAATTATACGTTGCGAGTCTTTCGATGTCAATCTCAATTAACCTTGTCTTTGCTTGTGACGAGGCTCTTTACAAATTACACGAACTACGCCGTGACGCTTAATAATTTTACAATTGTTACATATTTTTTTTACTGATGCTCTTACTTTCATAATTTCCTACCCTTCTTTCTAGTTTAAACCAGCCTTCTTCATTAATGAATCATACTGATTAGACATTAAATGAGACTGTGCTTGCGAGATAAAATCCATCACCACAACGACGATGATCAATAAACTGGTGCCACCGAAATAAAATGGTACGTTCCAATATAAGATTAAAAATTCTGGCAATAAACAAACAGCTGTAATATAAACTGCACCAGATGCAGTCAATCGAGACATGACTGAATCAATATAATCTGCTGAATGTTTTCCTGGTCGTATTCCTGGAATAAAGCCACCAGACTTACGTAAGTTGTCTGCTGTATCTTTCGAATCAAAAGTTAATGCCGTATAGAAGAAAGTAAAGAATACAATCGCTAAACCATAGAACATAACGTATAGTGGTTGCCCCGGAGAGATACTAGCCGTAATGTCAGCCAACCAACCCATACCTTCCGATTGTGAAAACCAACCACCCATTGTTGCAGGGAATAAAATAATACTTGAGGCAAAAATTGGTGGAATAACACCTGCCATATTAATTTTCAGAGGTAAATACGAACTTTGACCACCAACCATCTTACGACCCTGCTGACGTTTTGCATAATTAACAGTAATACGACGTTGACCACGCTCCATAAAGACAACAAAAGCGGTTACTAACAATGTCATAGCAAAAAGAATTGCAACTAATATAACAGTCAATTCACCCGTTGATACTAAAGATAAAGTCGAGCCAAGTGCTGAAGGTAATCCAGATACAATACCTGCAAAAATAATCATTGAAATACCGTTACCGATACCTTTTTCAGTAATTTGCTCACCGAGCCACATTAAGAATAAAGTACCTGTAGTTAAGGTAATAACAGTTACTAAACTAAAAGTAAATCCACCTTGTGTAACTAGCGCTACACCACCTGCGCTCTGAGACTGTAGTGCTATTGAGATACCATAAGATTGAAAAACTGCTAGTATTACTGTACCTAATCTTGTGTACTGAGTAATTTTACGTTTACCAGTTTCACCTTCTTTCTTTAGTTGCTCAAGTTTTGGCACTACTGAAGTCATTAATTGAACAATAATTGATGCCGAAATATAAGGCATGATGCCCAGGGTAAAAATAGATAAACGTTCTAACGCACCACCTGAGAACATATTAAACATATCCAAAATCGTACCTTGCTGATCTTGCACTATAGATGCTAGAGCAGTTGGTGAGATAAATGGAATTGTAATATGCGTACCAAGCCTAAAAACGACTAACGCACCCAATAAAAAGAGGATGCGTCTGATTAAATCTTGTGATAGGCCTAAAGGTGGTTGACTCATAGAATTACTCGTTCACTGAGCCTTTAGCTGCTTCAATCGCCGCTTTGGCGCCTTTAGTTGCTTTAATGCCAGTCAATGTAACTGCTCTAGTTATTTCACCAGAAAGCATAACTTTAACACGCTTAATGTTTTTAGTCACTAAGTTGTGTTGCTTTAAAACATCTACTGTAATTTCTTTTTCTTCTAAATTGTTGATCTCTGACAAAGTCACTTGCGATGTTATGATAGAGACTCTTGACGAGAAACCTACTTTTGGCAAACGACGTTGTAACGGCATCTGACCACCTTCGAAACCCACTTTAGTAAAACCACCTGAACGAGATTTTTGACCTTTGTGGCCACGACCACAAGTTTTACCAAAGCCACTACCGATTCCACGGCCAACACGTTTTCTTAGTTTTTTTTCACCATCCGCCGGTGACAATGTGTTTAATTGCATAGTACTCATAATTTCTAACCCTCAACCTTAAGTAGGTAAGACACTTTGTTGATCATGCCTCTTACTTCAGGTGTATCTTGTAAAACAACTGTGTGATTAATTCTCTTTAAACCTAATCCAGTAACAGTTGCACGGTGTGCTGGAAGACGGCCATAAAAACTTTTTACTAAAGTTACACTAACAGTATTCTTCTTAGGTACTGCCTTTTTTGGTGCAGCCTTTTTTGGTGCAGCCTTTTTTGGTGCAGCCTTTTTAACTACCTTCTTTTCTTCAGCCATTATGCTTCCCCAGTAATTTGTTCAACAGTTTTACCACGCTTAGAGGCAACAGACTGTGGAGATGACATTGAAGTTAAACCTTCAACAGTAGCACGTACAACACTAATAGGATTACGTGTGCCATTGCATTTAGCCAAAATGTTATGAACACCAACTGCTTCTAATACACTACGCATCGGCCCACCTGCAATAACACCTGTACCTTCTGATGCCGGCTGCATATAAACTTTAGCAGCACCAACATTAGAAGTAATAGGGTAATAAAGGGTGCCGTCTTTCAATGGTACGTTTTTCATAGCTTTTTTAGCTTTGTCCATTGCTTTCTGGATTGCAGCAGGCACTTCACGTGCTTTACCAGTACCGTAACCAACTTTACCATTACCGTCGCCAACAACAACGAGTGCTGAGAAGCCAAAAATACGACCACCTTTTACTACTTTGACAACTCGACGAATGTTAACCAGTTTTTCAATATACTCGTTATCGTCTTTATTATTATTTTTCTTATATTCAGCCATTATTGTCGCCTATTTTATAATTTTTTTTAAAAGTCTAAACCGCCATCACGTGCTGCATCTGCCAACGCTTTAACACGACCATGGTATTTAAAGCCAGAACGATCAAACGCAACTTTTGTTACTTTTGCTTTCTTTGCCGCTTTAGCAATCTCAACGCCAATTTTAGTTGCAGCATCAACATTACCACCATTCTTAACTTTAACATTTAATGTTGAAGCTGAAGCTAGTGTCTTTGTGCCACAGCTACTAATTATTTGAGCATAAATATGTTGTGAAGTTTTGTGTACAGATAAACGTTCTACACCATTCTCAGAATTTTTTGCTCGAAATTTTGTTGCTCTTCTTAATCGAGCTTGTTTTTTAGACAATTTCATATCTTAATACCTTTTATTATTTCTTCTTAGCTTCTTTACGTACAACATATTCGTCAGTATAGCGAACACCTTTGCCTTTATAAGGCTCTGGCGGACGATAAGCTCTAATTTCAGCAGCCGCTTGCCCTACTTTTTGTTTGTCCATGCCTTTTACAACAATTTCAGTTTGTGTAGGCGTTTCAGCAGTAATGCCTTCAGGCAGGTCATACTTAACTGGGTGTGAAAAACCAAGCGTTAAGTCTAAAACTTTACCCATAGCTTTTGCACGGTAACCAACACCGATTAAAGATAATTTCTTTTCCCAGCCCTCTGATACACCTTGAATCAAATTAGCACTATTAGCTCTTGCAGTACCTGCTTGTGCCCATGCTTTCTTCTCATCTTTTTTATCAACTTTATTAATAGTGAAAGTCAAAACATTTTCAGTATTAGTCACTGTGACAAATGTATGTATTTCCATCTGCATCTGACCTAGCTTTCCTTTGGCAGATAAAGTTGTACCATCAATAGATACCTCAACGCCAGTTGGAATTTCGATTGGTGCTTTTGCAATTCTAGACATCTTATAACTCCCTAATTAAGATACGCTGCACAAAACTTCGCCACCAACATTCTGGGCTGCTGCATTTTGACCAGTCATCACACCTTTAGGTGTTGAAACAATGACGATACCTAAACCATTCATAATGCTTGGCATTTCAGTACTCTTAACATATACGCGCAAACTTGGCTTAGAAATTCTTTCTAAAGAATCGATTACCGGTTTATCGTCATAATATTTTAATTTTATTATTATTGTTTTACTGGCAGCTTCGCCATCGACACTAAACGATTCAATATAACCTTCTTGCTGCATTACACTTGCAATAGCAGACTTTAAATTAGATGCTGGAATATTGACTTCTTTTTTATCAACCATGTGCGCATTACGAATGCGGGTTAACATATCAGCAACTGGATCAGACATACTCATATTATTTTCCTCCTACCAACTTGCTTTAGATAAACCTGGCACTTCACCATTCATGGTGCGCTCTCTCAATTTTGTTCTCGCTAAACCAAACTTGCGATAAACACCATGTGGACGACCCGTCAAACCACAACGAGCTCGTTGTCTAGTAGGTGATGCGTCACGTGGTAATGCTTGCAACTTAATAGTCGCTTGAAAACGTTCTTCATCAGAAGAGTGTACACTTTTAATAATTTTCTTTAGCTCAAGGCGCTTAGTTCGGTATTTTTCAACCAACTTTGCGCGCTTAGCATCTCTATTTATCATAGACTTTTTAGCCATTTTCCTTATCCTTTAAATGGGAAATTAAACATTGCTAATAGTTTCTTAGCGTCTTCATTATTGGCAGCAGAAGTTGTGATAGCAATATCCATACCACGCGTTCTTGTTACCTTTTCAAAATCAATTTCTGGGAATACGATTTGCTCTGTTAAACCCATGTTGTAGTTACCACGTCCGTCAAATGATTTTTCATTTAGACCACGAAAGTCACGAATACGAGGAATTGCAATATTTACTAAACGATCAAGGAATTCATACATTTTCTCCTTGCGCAAAGTCACTTTACAACCGATTGCATTACCTTCTCTTACCTTAAAGCTAGCTACTGATTTACGTGCCATGCAAGTCATTGGTTTTTGACCTGAAATGAGGCTCATTTCTTCTAATGCACTTTGTAAAATTTTCTTATCACCCAAAGCACTACCCAAACCCATATTAATTGTAATCTTTTCAATCTTAGGAACTTGCATAATATTGCTCATTCCAAGCTCTTTTTGTAGAGCCGGTAATATTTCATTCTTATATTGTTCTTGTAATCTAGACACGGTTATTTTTCCTTAACTTGCTCAAACGATTGAATCGCCGTTTGATTTAAAAAATCTTTCTTTATTGCCGTCTTTATCGGTGCGAATACCAACTCTATCTGCTTTCTTCGTTTTTTCATTATAGATGGCCACATTAGAAATTGCCATTGGCATTTCTATATCTAAGATACCACCAGTAGAGCCTGCATTTGGATTGGCTTTAACATGCTTTTTAGAAATATTCAAACCTTCAACTACTACTTTAGCATCTGTTACTTTAGTAACTGTACCAGTAGAGCCTTTATCTTTACCGGCAATAACAATTACTTCATCGTTCAATTTAATCTTTTGCATTACAATACCTCTGGTGCTAATGACACGATCTTCATAAATTTTGCAGAGCGTAACTCACGTGTTACTGGGCCGAAAATACGAGTACCAACAGGCTCAAGCTTAGTATTTAACAGTACCACAGCATTACTATCAAAACGAATGCGTGAACCATCAGTACGTCGAACGCCGTGAGCAGTACGTACAACAACAGCATCGTAAACGTCACCTTTTTTTACTTTACCGCGTGGTGAAGCTTCTTTAATACTGACTTTAATAACGTCACCAATATTTGCATAACGACGCTTAGAGCCGCCTAATACTTTGATACACATTGCCTTGACACCGCCACTGTTGTCTGCAATATGAAGTTTTGTTTGCATTTGAATCATGTCTTATTCTCTTTTAATATGCTATAAATTAATCAATCACAACTGATTTTTCAACGACTTCCAATAGTGACCAGCATTTAGTCTTAGAAACTGGTTTTGCTTCGATAACTCTAACTGTATCACCTAAACCACATTCATTGTTTTCATCATGCGCATGAACTTTTGTACTACGCTTGATATATTTTTTGTAAATTGGGTGTCTTACTTTACGTTCAATCATAACGGCAATCGTTTTATCACGACTATTGCTAACAACTTTACCCGTCAATACGCGCTCTACTTTTGATTCACTCATGATTGCTTCTCTTTAATAATTGTTTTAATTTGTGCAATGGATCTCTTGGTTTTACCCAGCTTTGAAGCATCAGCTAATTGCGCAGTTTTGTGTTGCATACGCAACTCAAAGTGTTCTTTTAAAAGCGTCATTAGCGTTTCATTCAATTGTGAGATATCTTGCTCTCTTAATTCTTTAACATCCATTACATCACCGTCCGTTTAACTACTGTTGTTTTTACTGGTAATTTAGCTGCTGCCAATGCAAAAGCTTCTCTTGCAACAGTTTCATCAACACCTTGCATTTCAAAAAGCATTTGACCTGGTTTAATTTGTGCTACCCAGTATTCAACACTACCTTTACCTTTACCCATACGTACTTCGAGAGGTTTCTTAGTAATTGGTTTATCAGGAAAAACACGAATCCAGATCTTGCCTTGACGTTTTACATGACGTGTCATTGCACGACGTGCTGATTCGATTTGTCTAGCTGTCATACGACATCTACCAGTTGCTTGCAAACCGATTTCACCAAAACTAACCTTGTGGCCAGTGGCTAGACCGCGATTACGGCCCTTCATCATTTTTCTAAATTTTGTACGTTTAGGTTGTAGCATTTTTAAGTCCTTTACTTCTTGCCTAGTTGAGTTGTTGCACCACGACGAGCAACCTCATCCAATGTTCCTTTTTTGTGATCTAAAATTTCACCTTTAAAGATCCAAACCTTAATTCCAATCACACCATATTGTGTATTTGCGCCATAATGTGCATAGTCAACATCAGCTCTAAATGTATGCAATGGCACACGACCTTCACGATACCATTCAGAACGTGCAATCTCAGCGCCATTTAATCGACCACTAACCATGACTTTAATGCCTAGAGCACCAAGACGTGTCGCATTACCTAGCACACGTTTAACAGCTCGACGATACATCACACGCTTTTCTAATTGTTGTGCAATATTTTCAGCCACTAAGCGTGAATCCAACTCGGGCTTTTTAATTTCTTCAATACTAATATGTACTGGAATACCCATCATTTTACTAACGATGTTTTTAAGTTGTTCAATATCAGCACCTTTTTTGCCAATAACAATACCTGGGCGTGCAGTATGGATAACAACTTTAGCACTACTTGATAGACGTTCAATCTGAACACGACTAACAGAAGCAGATTTTAACTTCTCGAATAAGAAATCTCTAACTTCGATATCAGATAATAAATACTTAGAGTAATCTTGAGAATTCGCATACCACTTAGAATCCCAATCTTTAACGATGCCTAATCTAATACCTTTTGGATTTACTTTTTGACCCATAATTTAACCTGCACTTACGCCAACTGTTATGTGGCTTGTTCTTTTTAAAATTCGATTCGCTCTACCTTTTGCTCTAGGACGGATTCTTTTCATTGTTGAGCCTTCGTCAATACAAATACTGCTAACCTTTAATTCATCAATATCTAAACCATCGTT
Source organism: uncultured Candidatus Thioglobus sp. (assembly GCA_910595805.1). Next base: position 96,499 of record CAJVCK010000002.1, read on the forward strand.
ATGCTCAGCATTTGAGATAGCTGAATTTAATACTTTCTTAACTAATTTAGCCGCTCCTTTATTACTAAACGATAAAATATTTAATGCTTCCTCGACTGGTTTGTTACGGATTTGATCCGCTACCAATCTCACTTTAAAAGCTGAGCCTTTTGCGTACTTATGTATTGCTTTAACTTCTTTCATGGTTATTTACCTTTTATTTACGCTGTACGATCACCAGTGTGACCTTTAAAAGTTCTTGTTACCGCAAACTCGCCTAACTTATGGCCAATCATTTGCTCATTAATGGACACTGGCACATGCGCTCTACCATTATGTATTGCAATGGTAAGTCCAATCATTTCTGGAACAATAACACTACGACGAGACCAAGTCTTAATTGGTTTTCTATCGTTATTTTCTTGAGCAGTTAATACTTTTTTGATTAAATGCTCGTCAACAAATGGACCCTTTCTTAATGATCTAGCCATGATTACCCTTATTTATTTCTACGACGTACGATAAGTTTATCAGTACGTTTATTACTACGTGTTTTGTAACCCTTAGTTGGTGTACCCCAAGGCGAAACTGGATGACGACCACCACTAGTTTTACCTTCACCACCACCATGAGGGTGATCTACTGGATTCATTACAACACCACGTACAGTAGGTCTTACACCTCTCCAACGTGTTGCACCAGCTTTACCTAATTTTCTTAAACTATGTTCTTTCTTTGATACTTCACCAATCGTCGCACGACACTCAGCTAATACTTTACGTACTTCTCCAGAACGCAGTCTAAGTGTTACATAAGAGCCTTCCTTAGCAATTAACTGTGCTGATGTACCCGCACTACGAGCCATCTGCGCACCTTTGCCTGGTTTAAGTTCAATACAATGTATTACACTACCTAATGGAATGTTTGCACATGGCATTACATTTCCTGCTTGAATGGAAACTGAATTACCTGAAACAACTGTATCGCCAACTGTTAGTCCGTTTGGTGCAATAATGTATGTACGTTCACCATCAGCATATAAAACTAAAGCAATGTTAGCACTACGATTTGGATCGTATTCTATGCGCTCAACAGTAGCAGGAATATCATCTTTAATTCGTTTAAAGTCAATAGTTCTATAACGACGCTTATGACCACCACCTTTGTGACGAACAGTAATCTTGCCACGATTGTTGCGACCATGAATTCTGTTTTTGCTTTCTGTTAGTGGTGCGTATGGCGCACCTTTATGTAGATCTTTATCTACAACACTAACGACAAATCTTCTGCCGGGTGAGGTTGGTTTTCTTTTAATTACTTGTGCCATAATCCTTTCTCTTTAAGATGCGCTAACGTCAATCATTTGACCTTCAGACACTTTAACCATTGCCTTCTTCCAGTCAACTCTTCGACCAATTTTGCCTTTAAAAATTTTCTTTTTACCTTTCACATTAGAAGTAGTAACATTAAGTACAGTTACTCCAAATAATGTTTCAACTGCTGCTTTAATTTCCTTCTTATTACTATCAGAACGCACTTTAAATGCATATTGATTGTGTGCTGAGAGCATAGTAGTTTTCTCAGAAACAATTGGTGCCAATAGGGTTTTTAATACTTTTTCTTGATTCATAACATTGCCTCAATTTTTTTCAATGCTGCTTCTGTTAAAACAACATTCTCATAACCAATTAAACTAACTGGATCAATGCTTTGCGTGTCACATACACCAACATGGTATAAATTACGTGAAGAAAGATATAAGTTCTCATCTAGCTCATCTGTCATTAATAATGCATCTTTAACATCTAATACTTTAAGTAATGAGGTTACATTTTTTGTTTTTGCATCTTTAATATCAAAATCTTTTACAATTTTTAAACGCTCAGAACGAACAAGTTCTGAAAAAATAACACTGATTGCACCTTTGTACATTTTCTTGTTAACTTTTTGAGAGTAACTACGAGGTTGTGCTGCAAATGTCACACCACCAGAACGCCAGATTGGTCCACGAGACGTACCAGCACGTGCTCGGCCAGTACCTTTTTGTGCCCATGGTTTTTTACCGCCACCACTTACTGCAGCACGATTTTTTTGTGCCTTAGAGCCTTGGCGACCAGAAGACATATAGGCAGTCGTAACTTGGTGAACCAATGATTGGTTAAAGTCTCTTGCAAAAATAGTATCCGCAACTTCTGCAGAAGTGGACTTATTTGTGCTTACATTTAATACATTTAATTTCATCTTAAACCTTATTTATTCCGTTTCAGCCTCTGACGCTGTCGCTTCTTCTGCTAATTGTGCATCTTTTTGCTCTTGAATTTGTTTACTAATGCCGATATTTATTTTGTCTTTCTTAGTAGATAACATAACTTTAACAAAGCCACTTTTAGATCCAGGAATCGCACCTTTTACTAACAACAAGTTCTTAGCACTATCTACTCTAATAACCTCTAAACATTCTTCAGTAACCTGCTCATCACCCATGTGACCTGCCATTTTTTTACCTTTAAATACTCGACCAGGTTCTTGACATTGACCAGTTGAACCAATCGCTCTGTGAGAGATTGAGTTACCATGCGTTGCATCTTGCATTGAAAAGTTATGGCGCTTTACACCACCCTGATAACCTTTACCTTTAGATTGACCTGTAACATCAATATAGTGTCCTGGACCAAATAGTGAAACGTCAAAACTAGTTGCATCACCAATTTCATCAGCGTCAGCTGTAAATTCCCAAAGACCTAAACCGATCTCTTGTGAGGATTTTGCATAATGACCTTTAGTAGCAGAAGATACACGACGTACTTTTGCTTCACCTTTTTTGTTAACCTTAACACCGGTAGTGACTTGAACCGCACTATAGCCATCTACTTCTATTGTTCTTGTTTGAACAACACGATTAGGCTCAATTTTAATAACACTAACTGGCGTAGCTGAGCCGTCGTCAGACATAATGCGTGTCATTCCTAATTTTTGTCCTACTAAACCAATTGCCATGATCTTATTCCTAAATTACTGTTTGTATTCTTAGTTAAGTTTAATTGCTACATCAACACCTGCAGCTAAATCCAACTTCATTAGTGCGTCAACTGTTTTGTCAGTTGGGCTAACTACGTCCATCAATCTTACGTATGTTCTTAATTCGTATTGATCTCTTGCTTTTTTGTTAACGTGCGGAGAAGTTAATACGGTAAAACGCTCTTTTTTAGATGGTAAAGGGATTGGACCTCTTACACTGGCGCCTGTACGCTTAGCTGTCTCTACAATCTCAAGCGCTGATTTGTCGATTAAACGATGATCAAATGCTTTTAACTTAATTCTAATATTTTGATTGCTCATGTGCCTTAAATCCTATTAATAAACCTATCTATTTTTACGTTAATCTTTTGAAACGAAAAACCGAAGATTATACAAGAAACCTTCAGTCTTAAATTAACTAATACTCTTAATCTGTCACCTTAGCAACAACACCCGCACCAACTGTACGACCGCCTTCTCTAATTGCGAATCTTAAGCCGTCTTCCATAGCGATTGGTGATAGCAACTCTACTTGCATCTTCACGTTATCACCAGGCATTACCATCTCTACGCCTTCAGGTAGCTTACAAGCGCCTGTCACGTCAGTTGTTCTGAAGTAGAACTGTGGACGGTAGTTATCAAAGAATGGTGTGTGACGACCACCTTCATCTTTACTTAATACATATACTTCTGCTTCAAACTGAGCGTGTGGTTTAATTGAGCCTGGCTTAGCTAATACTTGACCACGTTCAACATCTTCACGCTTAGTACCACGAAGAAGGACACCAACGTTATCACCAGCTTCACCTGAATCTAGTAACTTACGGAACATCTCAACACCTGTACAAGTTGTAGTTTGTGTATCTCTAATACCAACGATTTCTAATTCATCACCAACGTTAACGATACCTGCTTCAATACGACCAGTAACAACTGTGCCACGACCAGAGATTGAGAATACGTCTTCAACTGGCATTACAAATGTCTTATCAGTATCACGCTCAGGCTGTGGAATATAGTTATCCATCTCCTCAACTAACTTTAAGATCGAAGGTACGCCGATGTCTGAAGTGTCGCCTTCTAATGCTTTAAGTGCAGAACCAAGGACTACTGGTGTGTCATCACCA
>CAJVCK010000003.1 GCA_910595805.1 uncultured Candidatus Thioglobus sp.
CTCGTCTGTCTGTTTTTTAGCTTCTGATTGCTTCGCTTTAAGCGCTTCATCTTCTTCTTTCTTCAAACGCGTCATCTCTTGACGTTTGGCGTCCTGAGCCGATTGTTTTTCATCTGCTGCGCGACCAGCTTCTAATGCAGCTTGCGCTCTAAGAGCGGCTTCATTGTTTTCAGGTTCGCTAACTTGAGCTGCTGTCTTTTTAACGCGCTTTTTCTTAACCTGCACTTTAATACCGCCCGTGCTTGCACTTGATTTAGCACTAGGCTTGCGTGAGACTGACATGCTAGATTTATTAGTTGAGCGTTTTGACAAACTACCCATCAAAATTTTACGCTCTTCAGCTGAAATTTCAGAATCTGCCGTTTTGTCGTTTACGCCTGCATTCGTTAGGATCGCAATGACTTCCTCTGGAGTCTTTTTCAGTAATTTAGATAACGTTTGAACTGTGTGTGCCATAATGCTTGCCTATTGTTTTATTTGTTTTTTAATTAAGTTTGTATATCTTTACTTAATTAATCAAACCACCCTTCATTTTCTCTTGCGGTCATGATAACAGCCGACGCTTCTTCGGTGTCCATATCTTGAATATCTAACAACTCATCAATCGACAACTCTGCTAAATCATCTACCGTTGCAATATCTGCTTCAATCAGTGCTTGTGCTAAATCTTCACTAACACCTTTAACACTCATTAACACTTCAGAAGATTCTGCATCGCCTAGCGCTTGCACCAGTTGTGCATCAGAAGCGCGCTCTTGCAACTCTTCAACCATTGTTGTATCAAACTCTTCAATATTTTCTAAACTAGCCGCATCCGCATCGGCAACTTCATCGACACTACCAAAGCCTTCATCAATTAGTACGCCTGCTACTTCAGAATCAACACCAAGTTGTTCGGCCAACTTATTGCTAGTCTTTTTGTTTTCTTCTGCCTGCTTGTCATCTGATTCACTTACCGACATCACACTAAGTTTCCAACCCGTTAGGCGTGAAGCCAATTTTATATTCTGACCACCACGACCAATCGCTAGCGCAAGTTGATCATCTTCAACGGCAATATCCATTGAATTTTTGTCTTCATCAACAACGATAGAGCTGACCTCTGCAGGTGCCATCGCATTAATCACGAACTGTGCAGGGTCTTCATCCCAAAGAATAATATCAACACGCTCACCATTAAGCTCATTTGACACTGCTTGTACACGTGCACCACGCATGCCGATACAAGAGCCAATTGGATCAAGACGTTTGTCTTTTGCTTTAACGGCTAATTTTGAACGCAAACCAGGATCACGACTACCAGCCATAACTTCAATCACGCCTTCAGAAATCTCTGGAACTTCCATTTCGAACAATTCAATCATCATTTCAGGCACTGTACGACTCAAGAAAATCTGAGCACCGCGTGGGCTTGACTTCACTTCTTTAATATAAGCCCTTAGGCGATCATTTTTGCGTACTGATTCATTTGGAATTAAATCAAATTTAGAAATCATGCCGTCAACACCGCCCATATCAACATAGGCATTACCACGATCAACACGCTTAACTGTTACCATAATCACTTCGCCCACACGCTTAGTGTAATCCTCAACAATTACTTCTCTCTCAGCTTCGCGTACTTTTTGAATAATCACTTGTTTTACAACTTGAGCAGCAATGCGGCCAAATACTTCTGTTTCCATTGGCTTGCGCACAAAATCATCGACTGCTACGCCATTCGCATCTTTGGCATGAATATGTAATTCCGTATCGAACTCAGTACCATCATCGTCAACAAAGTTGTCACCATCTTCGATTACCATCCATTGTCTAAAGGTATTAAATTCACCGGTTTTTCTATCGATTTCAACATGTGCATCAATGTTCTTGCGTTTCTTTGTTGCAACGGCCAACGCCTCTTCTAAAGATTCAAGAACATCTTCTTTAGAAATGTTCTTTTCATTAGAAATTGCCTCAACCATTAAAAATAATTCTTTGCCTTCCACGTCTTTCTCCTGCTTAAAAGTCGGCGACTAAATTCGCCTTTTCGATTAACTCAATATCCAAAACCACTGGACCTAATTCTGTTACCAACTCAATACTATTGTTAGTTTCACTAACACTACCAATTGCACCCATAAATTTTCTTTGTCCATCAATTGGCCTAACCAATCGTAATTTAATATTATGACCTAAGAAGCGCTGATAATGCCCAATATGGAACAATGGACGTTCTATGCCTGGTGATGATACTTCTAGGTTGTACTGACCTGTAATCGGGTCTTCCACATCCAAAATTGCACTAATCTGTCTTGATACCGCTTCGCAGTCATCAACACCAATGCCATTATCTGAATCAATATAAATTCTCAGAATACTATGTTTACCACTAGCAACATATTCAATCCCTACCAATTCGTAGCCCATGTCTACAATCACTGGATTAATCAATACTTCAATTTTGTCAGCAACTTTTGCCATTATTTATCGTCAAATAAAACTTAATAAAAACCCCCTAAAAAGGGGGTCGTAATTTGGTAGCGGGGACAGGATTTGAACCTATGACCTTCGGGTTATGAGCCCGACGAGCTACCGAACTGCTCCACCCCGCACTAAAGGCGGCAATAATACGCTCTTGTGGTGTCGTTGTCCAGTAAAAAATTAAGTTATTTCAAAGGCTTTGTTAAAAATAAAATAAACATAATGTATTGTGTGTCTTAATCAACCAATATATCAATTCATTTATAATACTATATTATGAAGCTCGCTGTACTCATGGACAATATTGCCAATATCAATCCTAAAAAGGACTCTTCTCTGGCGATGATGCTTGAAGCCTCTCGCCGTGGTTGGCAGATCCATACTTTTGATACCACTGATTTATTTTCAGAGAAAGGGATTGTATATGCAATGTCATCAAAAACCAATGTTAAAGACGACATTGACAATTGGTTCGAAAAACAAGATAGCCATACAACTGAGCTGAGTGATTTTGATGTTGTCTTGATGCGCAAAGACCCGCCTTTTAATATGGATTATATTTACGCTACTTATTTGCTTGAACAAGCTGAACGTGCTGGGGTGTTGGTTGTTAATAAACCACAGTCTCTACGCGATGCTAACGAAAAATTATTTGCCCTCAACTTTGAGCACTGCATGCCAACAACGCTGATTAGCACTCAGATAGATCAAATTAAATCTTTTATTAAAGCAGAAAAAACCGTTGTGGTTAAACCACTAGATGGCATGGGTGGTAACGATATTTTTAAATTGAATGATGGTGATAGCAATGTTGATGAAGTGTTAGATTACTTAACTCACCAAGGCACACGTCAAATTTTGACTCAGACATTTTTATCTGATATTGTTAAAGGTGATAAACGCATTCTCTTAATTAACGGAAAACCCATTGATTATGCTTTAGCACGCATGCCGGCTGAAGGTAGTTTTAAAGGCAATCTAGCTGCAGGTGCCACTGGTGTTGGCCAACCTTTGAGCGATAGAGATAGGTGGTTGTGTGAACAAATTGGGCCTACTTTAAAAGAGAAAGGTTTGCTGTTTGTTGGGCTTGATGTGATTGGTGACTACATTACTGAAATTAATGTCACTAGTCCTACTTGTATTCGTGAACTTGATGCACAATTTAACCTTAATATTGCTGGTGTATTGTTCGACGCTATTGAGCAGCAAATAAATACCGAGTAAGTGCCACGCCAGCACCTGCTGCTGCTAGCGACAACAACACATTCAACAAAATATTGACACTGGCTTGGCCGTAATGCCCTAAGCTAATCATCTCTACTGACTCCCAAGACAAAGTTGACATCGTGGTTAAAGAGCCGGTGAGGCCGATCAACAACAACAGGCGATAAGCTTCATGCAGTGCGGCTTTTTCTAAGATGATCACCACCAGTACGCCCGCCAAAAATGAACCAACAATATTCGCACTTAAGGTGCCGTAAGGAAAAGCTGGGCCAAACGTCGTGTTCATAAATTGCGTTAGGTAATAACGCATACTTGCGCCAATGGTTGCACCAACGCCAATCGCTAGTACGGTGGGTAAGAAAGTCATTGTTGATTCCTTAATTGCTTTAACTTTTCTTTGATTTTAATCTCTAAACCTCGGTCTGTCGGTACATAATATTGTTGCTCACCCAGCTCCTCAGGGAAATAAGTTTGGCCTTTGGCGATTCCGTTTGGCTCATCATGTGCATAACGATAACCGTCGCCAAAACCCAAATCATTCATCAAACCCGTTGGCGCATTGCATAAATGTTTAGGCACCTCTAAATCAGCGCTTACTTTTGCTTCACTCATTGCCTGATTAAAAGCTTTATAAATCGCGTTAGATTTGGGCGCTATTGCACAGTACGTAGCTGCTTGAGCAATGGCGCGATTACCTTCTTTATCGCCCAAACGCTCATACACATTCCATGCGTTAAGAGTGATTTCTAACGCTCTTGGGTCGGCGTTGCCAATATCTTCTGAGGCGATGGCCAATAGCCGTCTTGCAATGGTCTTAGGGTCGCAACCACCTACTAACATTCTAGCCATCCAGTAAAGGGCGCCGTCTGGTGAAGAACCACGTACCGATTTATGAAAAGCCGAGAGTTGTTGATAAAAAATATCTCCACCCTTGTCAAAGACGCTGATTTTATCTTGCAACAATCGCCCAACTGATTTCGCATCTACATTGTCCAATTTAGCCAAGGCAATTTGTTCAACAATATTAATCAAACGACGCGCATCACCACTACTGGTATTTATAATTTGTGCGCTCACTTCTTGATCATTTAATTCAATCTGTTCGTGCACCAAAGCTCGGTCTAGTATCTGGGATAATTCAAGCACATTTAAGGGGTTAAACACATACACACTCAAGCGCGATAAAAGTGCTCGGTTGAGTTCAAATGATGGGTTTTCAGTAGTGGCACCAATCAGTGTAATTAAGCCTGATTCAATATGCGGCAAAAATCCATCTTGCTGAGCTTTGTTGAACCGATGTATTTCATCAACAAATAAAACAGTCTTTTGCCCAATATTTTGAAACTTCTTAGCATTATCAACTACAGCTCTCAGCTCTTTTATACCATCTAATACCGCGCTCATCTGTGCAAAATGACCATCAACCTGATTAGCAATAATACGCGCCAAAGTCGTTTTTCCTGTGCCTGACGGCCCCCACAAAATCATTGAATGTAGTTGCTGACGATCAATCGCCTGCTTAAGCGGATGACGATCATTTAGTAAATGTGATTGACCAAAAAAATCATCCAATGTTTGTGGTCTTAAATTTTCAGCTAAAGGTTTCATGGGTTTACTTTTACCACTTTAAAATCATGCTGCTGATTCAATATCAACACAACTGATAAATTAAGTCGCTCAGCTAAATCAAGTGCTTTTTTGCTGCCCATTGCCATCATTGCAGTAGCGTAGGCATCGGCCATCATCGTTTGTTTATGTAACACACTCACTGATGCTAAGTCCGTGTTAGCTGGCAAGCCACTACTCGGCATAAGGATATGCATATAACGCACACCTTCCCATACAAAATAATTACGATAATTGCCTGAGGTAGCAATTGCCTGATTGCTTAAAGTAATGTCAATTGGCTCCATACCATTCGGTTGCTCAATACCCAACATCCAATCGCGTTCACCTTGTTTGCCACTGGCAATTACCTCACCGCCAATCTCTACAAGGTAATTTTCAACTTGATTTTCTTTTAACAACCTTGCCACTTGATCAACACCAAATCCTTTAGCAATGGCTGATAAGTTGACATGAATATCTCTGGTTTTTTTGACTCGGCCATTGTTTAAATGCAAATACTGAATAGACGACAATGACAATAATTCTCTAATGTTTTTCCGACTTGGCTTCTGTTCGACTTTAACGACGCCAAAACCCCAAGCGTCAATCAAGCGTCCCATACCGGGATCAAAATAACCTTGCGTTTGTTGATGAATTTTTTGTGCTTGATCTAAAACAAAAAACAACGAACTTGATACTTTAATCCACTGATTAATTGGCTTTTGATTAAGTAAAGACAATTCTGAATTTTTATCCCAAGTTGAAAAAGTTTTATTCACTGAGTCTAATACTTGTTCAATCTGTGCCTGGGAAACACCTGGACCAATAGTCTTGACTGTATAACTGGTACCCATGGTTGAACCTGTAATTGTCTGCATTGGCTGGTTACCACTGCAAGCACTCAAGAACAAAAAGATAGGTATTAATAAGACTCTAAGCATTATATAATTTTGACATGCTGAGACTTATTTTTTGCCTGCTATTAACATCATCTGCATATGCAAATGATACCACTGCACGTAGCTTTGGGGAATTCTTAGCGGATATTCGCAGCCAAGCCATAAACCAAGGCGTTTCAATCATAACACTTGATAAGGCTTTTTTAGGTTTGACACCCAACCCTAAAGTTATTAAATTTGATAGATCACAGGCCGAATTTAGCCAAAATTTTTGGCGCTACCTGGGCTCAAGAGTTAGCCCTTATCGACTTAAAAACGGCAAGAGGTTATTGCAAGAACACCAAACTATCTTTCAAAAAAATTATAAAAAATACGGGGTGCCGCCTCACATTATTGTCGCTTTCTGGGGTTTAGAAACTAACTATGGCAGCAACACAGGTAATTTAAATCTCATTCAATCTTTAGCCACCCTAAGCTTCGATGAAAGGCGTTCAGCTTTCTTTACTGAACAACTGTTAACTTTGCTCAAGCTAATTGACAGCAACAAGATCCCAATAGATGCTCAAGGTTCGTGGGCGGGTGCAATGGGCAATGTCCAATTTATGCCGACCAATGTTGCTGCTTACGGGGTTGATGCCGATGGCGATGGAGAAATTGGCCTATGGGACAACAAAGCTGATATTTTTGCCAGTGCCGCTAACTTTTTACAAAAAATTGGCTGGCACCGGGGCGAACGTTGGGGGCGTGAAGTAACTATCCCACAAAATTTTGACTACCAGTTAGCCAACCTAAAAACCAAAAAAACGGTTAATGAATGGCAAGCACTTGGTGTGCGCGATACCATTGGCAAAGATTTGCCAAATTCCACTATGAAGGCGTCGTTATTACTACCAATGGGTTATAACGGGCCTGCTTTTTTAGCTTATCGAAACTTCCATGCAATCCTTAGATGGAACAACTCAATTCTATATGCTTTGTCTGTCGGACACTTATCTGACCGCTTTGCAGACACACGGAAATTATTTGCCAAACCAGTTGCTGAACCGTCTTTAAGCCGTGATGATATTAAGTTTATACAAGCTTCACTCAATCAATTAGGTTTTGATACCGGTGAACCCGATGGCATCTCCGGCCCAAAAACTCGAAGCGCCACACGCCAATATCAACGTGCAAATAGTTTGCCGATCGATGGTTATGTTGGTTATCAATTATTACAACAACTAACGGCCCTGTGAATATTGAAACTTACTTAGGTTTTGATGTTGGCACCAAACGCACTGGTGTTGCTATTGCTAATAGTTTAACGCTACAAGCTAATGGTATTGAGGTAGTCACTCATAATAAAAATGGCTCGACCAATTGGGGAGGCTTTGATCAAATAGTTAAAACTCATGATATTAATTTATTTGTTGTAGGCTTGCCCTTTGATCAAGATGGCAAAGAACAAGAAATGACGTTTATCGCAAAATCATTTGCTAGAAAAATTGAGAAACGCTACAACATAAAAACCGAGATGATTGATGAATATTTATCATCATCTGATGCAAAAAACCAACTAAAATATAACCATTATCATCCAAACGCTGAACGCGGTGAAGTTGACAAGCGTTCAGCACAGTTAATATTGCAAACATGGTTAAATGAAAAAAGATTTGATTAGCAACGATGCTCAACTCAACACTAAAGGCAAGCTAATCCATTTATTAGGTCTTGAAGGCCTTTCCAAAGACCATTTAACTCACATTCTTGATATTGCCGACGGTCTCATTGACGACGCTGGCAATCTAAAAAAATCTAAAGCGCTTGATGACATGAGTGTGGCCAACTTATTCTTCGAACCATCAACTCGTACTCGAAATACTTTCGAAATTGCAGGAAAACGCACTAGTGCTAACATCATCAACGTTGACTTGGCCAACTCAGCCACCAAGAAAAACGAATCATTGCTTGATACTATGCACACACTCAAGGCTATGCAAATCGATATGTTTGTAATTCGTCACAAACAAAACGGTTTACCGCATTACGTGGCTGAAAACCTACAAGATGTTTCTATTCTTAATGCTGGCGACGGCATTAACGCCCACCCAACACAAGCATTGTTGGATATGCTCACTATTCGCCAGCACAAGAAAAAATTTGAAAACTTGTCAGTGGCTATTGTTGGTGATATTGTTCATTCACGTGTCGCACACTCGGACATCCAAGCACTTAAAACCTTAGGTACAACCGATATTCGTCTAATTGCTCCAACTGGCTTACAATACAATACTGAGCAATGTGCAACGGTTAAATGCTTTGATGATATACAAGTTGGCCTAAAAGATTGTGACGTGGTTATGGTGTTACGCTTACAAAAAGAGCGCATGCTGGAGGCTGATATTCCTAATGAACAAGAGTACTTTGACAGTTACGGTCTCACCGTCGAGCGCCTATCACTAGCAAAGGAAAATGCTATTGTAATGCATCCTGGCCCAATCAATCGTGGTGTTGAAATTGACTCTTCTGTTGCTGATTGCGATCAGTCCGTTATTTTACAACAAGTTACTAATGGTATCGCTGTACGCATGGCGGTGATGGAAATTTTAGCAGGTAAATCCTAACCATGGAAAATCTGATTGATTATGACGACGTTAAAAGCGTCTTACATCATCTAAATACCGATGACACTATTGCTAGTGCGCATGGAATTTTATGTGGTTTCGCTTGTGTTAAGCCTAATCTTGAACTTGATGATTGGCTTAATGAAATATTAGTAAGTATCGACTTTGATAATATTAATGAAAAATCTGCTCATCAGCAACTTGCGAAGATTTATAACAACACATTATTACAACTTGGCGATGCTACCTTAAAATTTCAATTATTGATTGCTGATGATAATTGCGTACTTAGAGAACAAGCTGACACGCTTATCCAGTGGTGCCAAGGTTTTCTAGTAGGTCTAGGCCTTCAAAAAATTTCTACCAACGATGAAGATGTATTGGAAATGATTAAAGATTTTAGTGAGATATCTAAGCTCGACGTTGATGTGCTCGATAATGAACAAAATGCGCAAGACCTAAGTGAAATTATCGAATTCGTACGCATGGGCACCTTACTGATTCAAGAGACCTTGCAACCTTCTAAGCAAGATTACATCTCTCCAGAATTACTGCATTAAACCAAACTATCGTAAAGTTATGGTCAGCTCTGGCCTTTAATTAGTATATTATAAAATTACACTCTAATGATAGTGTTGCATAATACTTGTATGTTGTTATTATAGCTGCCGTAAAGCGCTTAAATCTTGAGGAGGAGGTAGCCGCCTAACTAAACTTGAGGAGAATAAAAAAAACGACTACCTGTTAGAAAATCATAAAAATTATCTCAGGGGAGAGAAATATGATCTTCTAAATATTATTATAACATAATATTAGATAAATATAATATAGATTGTAAAAATTTTACAAAAATAGGATAAATAAAAATATGGGCAATAGACCCAAAAAACACTCCAATAAAGGGTTATTTACACTTCTAGCTACGCTTTTATTCTTCTCGAGTAACGCATTTGCAAGAACACAAGTGATAGATGCCAATATAGATTCGGTCAATCCAATCTACATGAATTACAAAATTGAAAAAATAACCAGCCCTTGCCAATCCGTGACGCCTGGTTGTTGGAATGTAACGTATCAGCAGAAAGCCTTAAAATCACTCAAAGGCTATCGCGTTAAATTGTCTTACGCAGGACAACAATTCACAGCTCGTATGCGTGAAAAGCCTAAAAGTCAACAGTTGAAGATCAGAGTAAGTTCAGATTTACTTGGAAAAACAAGCAATCTAGCAATGAATGCGGCGGTTGTTTATTAACGTTTTTCTAAGCTCGCCACTTGTTTAGGTGCATTAACTTTTAGCATTGGCAATGCCTCAACTACAAAATCATAGCCTTTATTGCCATAATTATTAAAAGCACTATCAGCATTTTCCATAGCTTTCTGAGACCTAAGATCAAACATTGCTAATGGATTAAACACAGCGTAAGGCTTAGCAACCTCAGCAGAGGCGCTCGTTGCAGCAAATATTAGCGCAAGTGTAATAGCATTAATCGTTATCATTAGTTTCATTTTATTTGTCTCTTGGTTAATTAGTATGTTGCCACCTTATCTCTTGAGGAGAGAATAATTCTTGGGGGAGAGTGGCAACATGGAATATATTATATCATAACTTTATAATATGTCAATTCGATAATATAAATAAATACTAATATAGATTTAGAAAGAGTGCATCCTTGATGTTTTAAGTATTAATATTAGCCATTAATGATAGTTATAACAGTAATTACAATTATGTTAATATTTACAACGTTGTAACAAAATAATTATTTTTTATCTTGAGGAGAGAACAAATATGATGAAGTATGACGGTCAAGAAATTGGCTCACCAAAATGTGGCGTTACCCAAGTTTGTGTCGTTATGGCCATGCTGGCTGGCGCATTTCTGACCTTAATCATTATTGGCTTAGTAATGAATTACATGCCGGGCGTATAGCCTTTTAAAAGCTTACAAAAAAAGCGCACCCATTGGTGCGCTTTTTTTGGTCTATCTAATATGGTGGCCACACCTAGAATTGAACTAGGGACACAGGGATTTTCAATCCCTTGCTCTACCAACTGAGCTATGTGGCCAGAAAATGCAAATTATACCGATAAATAAGGTATTAATTTAAAAAACTACTCGCCTAAAAACCGTTCTGCATCGAGTGCCGCCATACAACCTGAGCCTGCCGAAGTAATGGCTTGGCGATAAATATGGTCTGCCACATCGCCCGCTGCAAACACACCTTCAACACTTGTTTGTGTGGCATTACCCTGTGTACCGCTTTGAACCTGGATATAACCGTGGTTCATTTCTAGGTGTCCTTCAAAAATACCAGTATTCGGTGTGTGTCCAATAGCAATAAATACGCCATGCACATCGATCTCTTTGGTATTGCCTTCCTTATCTTGTAACCTTAAGCCAGTTACACCCATATTGTCACCTAATACCTCATCAAGATTATGATTGTATTCAATACTAATATTACCGGTTTTTGATTTCTCAATTAACTGGTCTGACAAAATTTTCTCACTTGAAAATTTATCACGACGATGTACAATCGTGACATGGTCTGCAATGTTAGATAAGAATAAAGCCTCTTCAACTGCAGTATTGCCACCACCAATCACTGCAACTTTTTGTCCACGATAGAAGAAGCCATCACAAGTGGCGCAAGCACTCACACCTTTTCCTTTAAATTCCTCTTCTGATTCTAAACCTAAATAGCGTGCACTTGCGCCAGTAGCAATAATTACAGAATCTGCCGTATAAGTTGTAGCAGCACCATTGAGCGTGAATGGACGAGATGAAAAATCAACCTCCGTAATATAGTCATTAATAATTTCAGTATCAAAACGTTCAGCATGTTGCTGCATACGTGTCATCAAATCTGGACCTTGAACACCTTCATTATCACCAGGCCAATTATCCACATCAGTAGTACTCATCAACTGCCCACCTTGTTCCATGCCGCTAACAATCACAGGGCTTAGGTTAGCTCTAGCAGCATAAACCGCTGCCGCATAACCCGCAGGGCCTGAACCAACAATCAATGTTTTACAGTGTTTATTTTCACTCATTTAAATACCAATCCTTTATACTTATACACAAAATATCTATTATCCTAAACATTATAAAGTAAGCTCAAATCTCCTTGAAAAAAAATAATAAATCTAAGGCTAAAAAACTTAACACTCAAACTCAATCACATGCAACAAAAGAAGTCTTGTTTATTGCACTTGTTACGCTTGGTTTAATATACTTATTAGCGCTTTTTACTCATTCACCACAGGAGAACCCGTATTCCAGCTCTGATACACTAAACACCCGTGTAATTAATCAAGCTGGGACCGTTGGCGCTTACCTTAGCGACTTTTCTTTGTCGATATTAGGCTACACTTCATACTTAATCCCCTTATCGCTTATTTACCTAGGGTGGCATATTCATAAAAACACTACACAGGCTTCGACTCAACGTGCTTTTATTATTTTGCGCTTTACTGCCTTTATTGTTCTCTTATTATTCACATCGGCGCTTCTTAGTATTGATGCACCAGACCCTCTTAGTGGTGGAGGGTCTATAGCGGGCGGAGATATTGGTTATTTAATGCATAATTACTTCGGGACACTATTTGGTTCGGCTTCATTTATCATTTATCTAAGTATTATGATGATTAGCTTTAGTTTTTCTAGTGCCGCTTCATGGTCTAATATTTTTAATTCTACTGGTAGCGTACTTGGCGTATTGTTAGGAAAATTTAAAGTCTCTCGTGAAAAGGCAAAAACAAAAAAATCCGCCAAAGTAATGATCACCCCAAAACCAACTAGTGGGTTAAAACCAAGTGTGATAGCCAAGGTTAAGTCTGCCAAAATTAAGCCCAATAAAACCATTAAAAAAGTTGCACCACCTTCTTCCAACTTATTTAATACCAAGGCGCTCAGTGGTTTGCCTGATTTGGCATTACTCAACGAAGTTAATGCCAATACTTCAGGTTATTCTGAACAAGCACTTGAAGACATGTCTCGTCAAGTAGAGCTTAAACTTAAGGACTTTGGCTTTGAAGTAACCATTACTACCGTGACTCCAGGTCCAGTTGTTACTCAATTTGAACTTTCGCTAGCACCTGGTGTCAAAGTGTCTCAGATTATGAATCTGAACAAAGATCTTGCTCGAGCTCTATTGGTAGAAAGTGTACGTATTGTTGATGTTATTCCTGGTAAGCCGGTGATTGGCTTAGAGATTCCAAATGCTGAACGCGAGATGATTGGTTTAAAAGAAATTCTCGCCTCTGGCGCTTTTGCTAATTCAAGCTCTATGTTGACCATGGGCTTAGGTAAAGATATTAACGGCCATCCAATTATTGCTAATTTGACAAAAATGCCACACTTGTTGGTCGCTGGTGCTACTGGCATGGGTAAATCTGTTGGCCTTAATGCAATGATTCTTAGTGTGCTCTACAAAGCTAAACCTGACCAAGTACGCATGATCATGATAGACCCTAAGATTGTTGAACTGGCTTGCTACGCTGATATTCCGCATTTACTAACGCCTGTGGTAACTGATATGAATCAGGCGGCATCGGCTTTATGGTGGTGTGTAAATGAGATGGAACGCCGTTACTCTTTGCTTGCTAAGTTTGGCGTGCGTAATATCGAAGGTTTTAATGAAAAACTTAAAAAAGCTAAAGCTAAAGGTGCGCCATTAGTAGACCCTTCTTTTAATGAAAAAACGGCAGAAGAAGGTGAAAGCGCACCTGAGCTTGAATCACTACCACTAATTATGTTAGTGATTGACGAATACGCTGATATGCTTGGTGCACTCGCTCAAGAAGATCGCGCCAAGGCTAAGCGCGTAGAAGCGCTAATTGTGCGCTTAGCGCAAAAAGCCAGAGCTGCAGGTATTCACCTAATTATCGCCACACAACGGCCAAGTGTAGATGTTATTACCGGTTTAATAAAATCCAACGTACCAAGTCGCGTCGCCTTCAAAGTTTCTTCAAAAGTTGATTCGCGTACTATCCTTGATCAAGGTGGTGCAGAGCAACTGCTTGGTATGGGCGACATGCTCTACATGACACCAGGAATCTCACATCTAACACGTGTGCATGGTGCTTTTGTAGATGATGATGAAATTGAGCGCGTGGTCAGCTTCTTGCGACAAAATTCTGAAACCAATTATCTTGATGGTATTCTTAACGCCCACAGTGAATCAGCCGATTCACATGAGAGTACAAATGCTGGTAACACAAGTGGTGAACTTGATCCACTTTATGATGAAGCTGTACAAATTGTGACTTCAAGCAGGCGGGCATCTATCTCTAGCTTGCAACGACGTATGCGTATTGGTTACAACCGAGCTGCACGCATTATCGAAGACATGGAAGCCAGTGGTGTAGTGTCAACCATGAACAGCGCCGGTAATAGACAGGTATTAGCACCAGAGCCAATTAATCATGATAATTAGAGTACTAGCATTACTACCACTGTTTTGGATGCAAATATCTGTTGCCGCAACTAACAATCAGTTCTATGATTTTTTTAACACGCTGAATTCATTGAAGGCCAATTTTATTCAAACCACTTTTGATGATAAAGATGCCTTAATATACACTGCATCAGGTTCTTTGATTTTTAATCACCCTAAACAATTACGTTGGCATACAACTACACCTAATGAACAAACATTATTACTAAATAATAATGAGCTCTGGTTAGTTGATACTGAATTAGAGCAGGCTGTCTTACAAAAATCCAAAGACTTGTCAAAGACGCCACTTTATTGGTTGATTAATAAACCCAACACTATAAAAGATATGCCAAAATTTTCTCATCAAAATGATGGTATTGATTGGTATCAAGCCAATGGCCAATCGCCTCAATATCGGCAGCTTTTTTTTGGCTTTAAAGACAAGGCACTACACGCTATTTCCCTTAAAAATTCGCTTGATCAAACCATTGTGATTGTTTTTAAGGATGCTTTAGCGAACCCTGTAATTAAACCACAAGATTTTGATTTAAAGCTTGGGCCAGAATTTGATATTATTCGCTAAACTCAGCTCTGATATATTTTTCATATTGAAAAGTTAAATTTCAAACATGCAAAAAAAAGCCTACAGTAAAAATTACTATAGGCTTTTTTAAATATGGTGCCGAAGACCGGACTCGAACTGGTGACCTACTGATTACAAATCAGTTGCACTACCAACTGTGCTACTTCGGCAACTGTTGGGAATTATACCCACAATGAAAACAAATGCTTTAAAAAAAATCAAGATTTTTTTATTTGCCACTGTCCATCATATATTGGACCACTGATTTTAGCTCATCATCAGAACAATCCATACAAGTGCCTTTAGGAGGCATCATGCCTTTACCTTTTATAGCAACAGCTAATACGTCTTCTATACCGCGTTTAATGCGTGGTTCCCAAGCTGCTTTATCGCCATATTTAGGCGCGCCACCTACGCCAACGTTATGACAACCTTGACATTTTGCATAAATTTCTTTACCGCTTCTACCGATTGGTTTCTTGGTAGTTGACAGTGCATCGACTATTTTTTTCGATTCTGGTTTAGGTTTAACAGCAACACCTCCACCAAGCTGATGAACATAAACAGTTAGTTTTTTAATCTGGTTCTTGTCAATCACTGCTGACGAACCAAAGGCCGGCATAACTGCGTCTTGTGTAAGTGGATTATGGCCTTGATTTACGCCATGTAAGATAGTGCGAACAACGGATGCTTTTTGATCATCTGCTTTAAAGCGATAAATACCATCGCTTAAGTTGGCGCTACCCATAAAAACATTACCTTTCATAGTTGGACCATGACAACCAATACAGCCTTTAGTCATATATAAAGGTTTAGAAGAGGGATCGGGCGTGCCAGCATCACCTTTGCCAGTTTCAATCAAGAAATCTGCTAATTTATTAGCATCTTCATCTGAAATACCCATCATTCGAGCCGGCATATTACCTTTACGACCATTAGTAATTGAGGTGCTGATTTGTGCCAACGTTCCACCATACAGCCAGTCATCATCGGCTAAAACTGGAAAACCATCGTTACCTTGGCCGCCTGCACCATGACAGGCCGAACAGTTATCACCAAACAATACTTTTGCAGTTTTAATTGCATAGTTTTTAAGCTCATCATTACGCACAATGTCTTCTAAAGAGCTGTCGGCAATGGCTTTTTCAGTATCTGCAAATTTTGTCTCGCGGTATTGCTCCAATTGAGCAACACTTTCTTTCATCTCAACAATTTGCGTCCAGCCGGCTGAGCCTTTAGTACTATCTCCGAACCAAGGAACGGTTGGATAGTAGAACGAATAAATAGGAACAGCGATAATACCTATATAGAGTGCCCACATGTACCATCTTGGTGGGCGGTTGTTTAGCTCTCTTACATCGTTATCATCATCCCAAAAATGACCAGTGTTGTTTTCACCTGGGTATGGATTCTTATGTTCACCCATGATTGTTCTCCTGTCTAATCTTCTTTATTAACAAAATTACGCAACTCTTCAAATTTTTGTTTATTTTTAGGTCTAAACGCATAAAAATAAGCCCCCGCTAACAGTACAAAGATTACGATTGCTGTTATTGCACCAATTTTATCGACTAGTGTCATTACTCGCGGTAGACCACACCATCTTCAAATTTAATCATATTACCTAATGATTGCAAATACGCCACCATGGCATCCATCTCAGTTTTACCTTTGACTAAATCAGCTGCTTCAGCAATATCGCCATCTGTGTACGGCACACCGACTTTTCTTAAACCTTTCATATGTGCTTGGATTGTTTCGCCATCAACTGTAGCATCGTCTAAAAAACGGTATTTTGGCATCACTGATTCTGGCACTAAAGCTTGGGGGTGGCGCATATGTAAAATATGCCATTCATCAGAATATTTTCCTCCAACACGTGCCAAATCTGGGCCTGTGCGTTTAGAGCCCCATTGGAAAGGATGATCATACTTCGATTCTACTGCTAAAGAGAAATGACCATAGCGTTCTTTTTCATCTCTAAATGGGCGAATCATTTGTGAGTGGCAAAGATAACAACCTTCACGCTGATAAATATCACGTCCAGCTAGTTCTAGCGCTGTATTTGGTCGAACACCATCGCCCGGCTTCCAGTCCGATAACTTCTTATCTCCACGTTGCCACAATAAACTTTTGGTCGAGCCATCAGCCAATGTTACTTCGTCCTTAACTGCATCAGTATTTGTGAATA
Organism: uncultured Candidatus Thioglobus sp.; assembly: GCA_910595805.1. The sequence goes on from CAJVCK010000003.1 coordinate 17,016, forward strand.
AAGGCACGATTTCTACAATACCTGCTAATGATACTGCAATCGCCATACCCAAATACATTGCAAAAATATTTTTTTCAAACTTAGCTTGTAGGCTTTCCTTTCCATTTTTATTTGCCATTGTATTTCCTCCTTATGCAGTTACTGCTTGAACAGAATTCTGTTCTCGACTCGCTTTACGAATGGTAATAATAATATTAATCAACATTGTAACTGCCCCTAGAACAACCAATGCACCACCTGCCGCACGCATTGCATAATAAGGGTGCATTGCTGCAACTGATTCGGCAAAGGTATATGCTAAAGTGCCATACTCATCATATGCTCTCCACATTAAACCTTGCATAATGCCTGACACCCACATTGCAACAATATAGATTACTGTCCCAACGGTATGTATCCAGAAATGAATGCCGAGTAGTTTCTGTGACAAGCGAACATTGAAGATTTTCTCAATCATATGATAGAGCGCACCAGATGCCACCATAATGTTCCAACCAAGAGCGCCTGAATGCACGTGGCCAATAGTCCAGTCTGTATAGTGAGAAAGAGCATTAACTGTCTTAGCTGCCATCACCGGTCCTTCAAAAGTACTCATAGCATAGAAGGCTAACGACATAATTAAGAAACGTAGAATGTAGTCTTCGCGCAAGCGCTCCCATGCGCCTGACAAAGTCAAAATTCCGTTAATCGCTCCACCCCATGAAGGAATAATCATTGCCAATGAAATGGTTGCACCTAACGATCCCGCCCAGTCTGGTAAAGCGGTATATTGCAGATGATGCGCACCTAGCCAAACATAGCCAAACATTAACGCCCAAAAATGAATTACGGACAAACGGTAGGAATAAATAGGACGTTCCGCTTGCTTAGGAACGAAATAATACATCATACCCAAGAAACCCGCCGTCAAGAAAAATCCAACTGCATTATGTCCCCACCACCACTGAATCATTGCATCTTGCACGCCAGAGAAGATCGAGTAAGACTTAAACCAATCTACTGGCATTGAAAGATTGTTAACCACATGAAGATAAGTTACCATTACCATCATGCCCATAAAAAACCAATTGGCAACATATACGTGTGGCACTTTGTTTCGGTTACGAATATGAATAGTCATAACAAAATTATACAAATAACTTGCCCAAGAAATAGTTATCAAGATGTCGATTGGCCACTCCAGTTCGGCGTATTCTTTAGATTGGGTCAATCCTAACGGCAGGGTAATCATAGCCAAAAGAATAACAGTATTCCAAGACCAGAAAGTGAACCACGCCATCTTATTAGACCAGAGTCGTGTTTGATTGGTTCGCTGTACAATATAAAAAGCTGAGGCCATAAGTGCTGAACCACCGAAGGCAAAAATTACGGTATTTGTATGAAGCGGCCTAAGGCGACCAAACTGAAAATAAGGCAGATCAGTACCAAGATCGTTTAAGTAAGGCCAAGCCAATTCAGATGCAATATAAACGCCAATTGAAGTCCCTATGACTAAATATATAGCTGCCATAACAGTGAAATATTTCACTACTTTTAAATCATAACGTTCTGTTAAGCTCATCGAAAAACTCCCATAATTTATTCTAAATAGCCATTGCTTTTAGGTGTCTAAATAGACAGTGATTCTACATATATCAAATACTGTAGTCAAGTAATAATAGTTCACATATATAGATCATTTTCTACTGTTAATAATTAATAACCTTATAGCAATAATACTAAGGACAAAAGCCATCAAAAACCATTGTAGAGCATAGCCTAGATGTTTATCCACACTGCCATAAAAGGGCTGCCACTTACGATAGAAACCATTCTCAGACTCGACATCGAGTTGTGCCAACATCGGGATCACGTTATAACCAGAGATTGTAGAAATCCTATCTATGTCAAGTGATTGCACTAATAAAGGAAATTTATCATTACTTGTTTGTTGTTTAAGCTTAATACGTTCTTTGGGTGTTATTAACTTTGCTTTGATTGTTGTTATATTATTATTAATATTTATATCAATCAATTTATCTCGATCACCCTTCCAGGGCACAAAACCACGATTAACCAAAATAGCCGTAGCATTATCTAGGACAAAAGGTGTTAAGACGTAATAACCTGCATTACTATTAACGATCTGATTGTCATAGATAAACTGCTTATTATTATCGTAATAGCCCTCAAGCAATACCTGGTAATGCTCTTTTTCTAATAATGACTCATATTGAGTAACTAGCTGTGCTGGATTAGATTGCGCAAGAACAATAGCGCTCTCTATTGCACGCTTTTCATCAGCACGCTCTAATTGCCAAAAGCCCAAGGACAACAAACCCCATATGGTTAATGAAATTAAGATCCCAGGCAAAACAAACGATCTTCTGATCATTTATTTATAGGCGCTTGAACAGTCGGCGCATCGACAAGGACGGCATTTGGTGTAATCCAACCCATATAGCCTGCAAACATTACTAAAACAAATAACAAGACAGACAAACTAACACGAACGACTAATGATTTAAACATCTTATCAGATCCTGCTTTACCTCCCCTTACCATACCAATTAAACCGACACCTAGTGCTATTAATATAGCGATAATAATAATTACAGCAACCACTCCCGTCATAACAACTCCTTATTTTTCACTTATAAAAAAAAGACCCCAATAAAGGGGTCTTTTTTTATTGCTCTACTTAACTATTATAGCCAGTATACAAAGACAAATAGTCCTAACCAAACCACGTCTACAAAGTGCCAGTACCAAGCAACACCTTCAAAACCAAAGTGGTTGTCAGCATCAAAATGACCTTTTTGAACACGGTATAAAATAACCGTTAACATGATTGCACCAACAGTTACGTGGAAACCATGGAAGCCAGTCAGCATGTAGAAAGTAGATCCATAAATACCTGAAGTCATCTTTAATCCATCAGCATATGCATGGCTGTACTCCATAATCTGAAAACCTAAGAACGCAACACCCAAAGCAATGGTTGCTACTAACCAACCAACGATTTGATTACGATGACCTGCACGAAGCGCATGGTGAGCAAAAGTCAGTGTCACGCCTGAAGCTAATAACAATGCCGTATTAAGTGCTGGTAAACCCCATGGATTTACAACATCTGCTGGTGTTGCGTTTTCAATTGTCAAGCCTTCAGGAATTGCAGGAAAACTCATTGTTGTGCCTGACTGAAGCTCTGTACCAGGGGCTAAGAATGCCATTTGATGCCATGATGCACTAAATGCGTTCCATAAATCAGGTGTAAAGATATTATTATCTGCACCACCTAACCATGGCACTGATAATTGTCTTGCATAGAATAACGCACCAAAGAATGCCGCAAAGAACATTACTTCAGAGAAGATGAACCAGCTCATTCCCCAGCGGAATGAACGATCAACTTGTTTGTTGTAGATGCCATTTGTGCTTTCATTTACTACTTGCCCAAACCAGCCAAACATCATAAACACTGTAATAGCAAGCCCAAGTGCCATTACTGACGCACCCCATTCTACGCCATGCATTGAGTTAGCCATACCAACAAATAATGTTGATATACCAATCGAGCCAATAATTGGCCAGTAAGTACCGTTTGGTACGTAATATTCTTGTTCGCTCATAGTTCCTTCCTCTTTTTTAGCTTTCAAGTTTAAAAAAATTATAAGACAAGCTTATATCTTCTATTCGCTTATCCAGTTCTGGCTCAACTACAAATCGGAGCGTCATCTCGACCTCTTCATGCGGTTTGAACACCTGTCTATTAAAACAAAAACATTCTAATTTCTTAAAATGAACTGCGGCATCCGTAGGTGCCACACTTGGGATCGCTTGACCTACAATAGTTTTATCCGTGTTATTTTTAGCAATATAACTGGTTGTGTAAAACTTACCAGGTATTACTTCCATCGAATCAACCTTTGGCCCAAACTGTACTGGAAACCCGCCCATGGTCATGGCAAAAAAACTTACCTCAACCTTGCGGTTCTCATCAACACTATATTGCTGTTCAGTTTCGACTCTACCTGTTGTACCATTAAAACCTGTGATCTCACAAAAGACATCATAGATTGGTGGCATAACAAAAACGCCAAATAAAAACATTAATATTGGTGCTGAAAATAATTTAATCCAGAACCCTTTTGTTATTTTTCTTTGTTCCATATTAGCCAGTTGGGTTAAATAACACAATTGTGGCTACAAATACTCCTATTGCAACGGCTGCTACAATTACCGAGGTAATCATAACGCCTTTTTTTCTATCGTCCATTAAGAATTTTGAGATTCTTCTAAAATTAACTTTCTTGATGGCGGCTTATTAAATGAATGATATTGAGCTTTTGGCTCTAATGTCCACTCAAGGCCCTTAGCGCCTTCCCAAGGTCTAGCAGTTGCTGGCTTACCGTTACGAACACAATCAATTACGATATACGTTAGCAAGATAAATGACGCACCGAATGCAAAACCACCAATTGATGAAATATAGTTAAAGTCAGCAAACTGTAACGCATAATCAGGAATACGACGCGGCATGCCTGCAAGCCCTAAGAAGTGCTGAGGGAAGAATAATACGTTAACTGAAATCATAGCCCACCAGAAGTGTACCTTTGACAAACTTTCGTTGTACATTTTTCCTGTCCATTTAGGCAGCCAGTAGAAGGTCGCTGCAATGATCGACCATAGTGCGCCTGTTACCAATACGTAATGAAAATGCGCAACTACGAAATAAGTATCATGATATTGAATGTCAGCTGGCACGATACCTAGCATTAAGCCAGAGAAACCACCAATAGTGAATAAGAATACAAATGACACTGCCCATAACATTGGCGTTTCAAAGGTCATTGATCCTCTCCACATCGTAGAGATCCAGTTAAAGACCTTAACACCTGTAGGTACCGCAATCAGCATAGTGGCATACATAAAGTACAATTCACCTGCAACCGGCATACCAGTCAAGAACATGTGGTGTGCCCATACGATGTATGATAGGAATGCGATTGATGCTGTTGCATATACCATTGAAGAGTAACCAAACAACGGCTTACGAGCAAAGGTTGGAATAATGTGAGAAACCACACCAAACGCTGGCAAGATCATAATGTAAACCTCTGGGTGTCCAAAGAACCAGAAAATGTGCTGGAACAATACTGGATCGCCACCACCGGTTGCATCAAAGAATGCAGTGCCGAAGTTACGGTCTGTCAACATCATTGTTACCGCACCGGCTAATACTGGCATCGCACCAATTAGTAGGAACGAAGTAATTAGCCATGTCCAAACAAATAATGGCATATCCATTAGTTTCATTTCTGGAGCACGCATATTAAGCACCGTTGCAATAATGTTAATCGCACCCATAATAGATGAAAAGCCTAACAAGTGAACTGCAAAGATAAAGAAGTCTGTACTATCTGGTGCGAACGTTGTTGATAATGGTGCGTAGAACGTCCAACCAAACGCTGGTGCGCCGCCTTCCATAAAGAACGTACTTAACAAAATACCACCGGCGAATGGCAGAATCCAGAAAGACCAGTTATTCATACGCGGTAGCGCCATATCAGGCGCACCTACCATCATAGGAATTAGCCAGTTACCCAGGCCAACAAAGGCCGGCATAATCGCACCAAATACCATAATCAATCCATGCATGGTTGTCAGTGAATTAAAGAACTGAGGCTCCATAAGCTGCATACCTGGCTGTAATAACTCAGCACGTATGCCCATTGCCAATGCGCCACCAATTAATAACATGGTAAATGCAAACCACATGTAAAGAGAACCAATGTCTTTATGGTTCGTTGTTTTGACCCATCTCATCAGGCCCTTTTCAGGTCCGTGATGGTGATCGTCGTGAGAAGCTGCTGCTGTCGTCATATTATTTCTCCTTTAATTAACGTGCAGATTTAACATCTGAAGGTTGAACAACACTGCCTGTGTTACCAAAGGCATTTCTTTCATAAGTAATTACTGATGCAAGATCCGCATCACCTAACATCTTAAATGCTGGCATTGCGCCTTTACCATGTAAAACCATAGCAATATGGTCAGCTGCTGCACCGTTTGCAATTGGCGAACCTACCATTGGCGGGAATACAGGTGGCATACCTGAACCGTCTGCTTTATGACAACCAGCACAGTTAGTATTGTAAACACTCTTACCTTGCGCCATTAGCTCGTCCTTAGTCCATGTCTTATTAGCGCTATCTGCTGCCGCTTTAGCTGCTGCTTGTTGCTCAGAAACCCATTTAGCGTAGTCTGCCTTAGAAACCACATCAACCACAATTGGCATAAAGCCGTGATCTTTACCACAAAGCTCAGCACATTGACCGCGGTAAGTGCCAATCTTGTCAATCTTAGCCCATGCATCATTAATAAAGCCTGGGTTTGCATCTTGCTTAACACCAAATTCATAAACCCACCAGTTGTGAATTACGTCACTCGAAGTGACTAAGAAACGAATTGAAGTGTCTACTGGTAAAACTAATCGCTTGTCCACGTCTAGTAAGTAGTTGTTTGCTTTTTCACGATCTGCGTCTGTACCATTAACCGCATCTTTGGAGTCTTGTGATAAGTTTGAAATAAAGCTAATACCTTCCTTTGGATAGTCGTACTGCCATTTCCACTGATGACCGGTAATCTTAACGGTCATTTCAGCTTTAGAAGTATCTTCTATGTCGATTAACACCTTAGTGGCTGGGATTGCCATTGCAACTAAAATAATAATTGGAATAATCGTCCATGCAAGCTCTGCTTTAGTGCTCTCATGAAAATTGGCTGCAACTGCACCCTTTGATTTTCTGTGTGAAAACACAGAATAAAACATTACACCAAATACCACTACCGCGATTGCTACACATATCCAAAATACCAACATGTGTAAGTCATAGATGTCTTTACTGATTGAAGTAACCCCTTCAGTCAAATTAAGGCCGTACTCAGCAAACACGTTGGTTGACATTAGGCCAACTAGCATGCTTAAAAGAGTTGTTAATCTTTTCATAAATCCTCCAAATAAAATATATTTTCGTCTCTCTAATGCTTTTACACATTAATAAAACTGCCACAAATGATACCTGTTTTTTTTGTGAAGTTATTAAAAAACTTATTTTTTATACGTCTATATTCCACAATTTTTACAAAACATAGAACATATAGATTATTTTGCCATCTTCTTGACAACAATAATCATGTCTGTTTTAATGTTCACAGTTTAAACTTTATACAAATAGGGCGCACCCATCATGGCAATACCACAAACTGAGAGGATGAAAAACAACCTTGGCAAGACTGCCAAGCTTAACAAAGTAACTTTGGGATCGCCTTTTATCTGGCTAAGACAGGGCGTAAATGATTTTATTTCAGCGCCACTGTTGGCAATATTTTATGGTGTTTTATTTACGCTGGTTTCGTATGGTGCTTGGCACTACTTAAGCAACTCTGCTGTGCTTAGCGATGTATCCGCGCCATTGCTAGCTGTTATTATCTTAGTCTTGGGTCCTATTTCTGCAATGAGTTTATACGACGCCTCTAGACAATTATCGTTTGCCAGGAAGCCGACCATCAAGTCTGTTCTGGGGGCTGCCTTCAAAGCAAACGGCTCTTGTCCTTCCATATTTTTATCGGTTATTCTCGTGGTTCTAGCCATAGCCTGGATGATGTTTTCACCCTTAATTTACGCTATCTTTAATACTGGGTCTTTGCAGATTGTGAGTGAAAACCAAACAGTGGTGCAGTCTATTCTTGCCGACATTACTAGTGGTGACAACAAAAACTTTGTTATCGCCTACTTTATTTTCACCGCTGTAGTTGGTCTCGTTTCTTTTATGATTAGCTGGTTTTCTTTTCCAATGGTGTTAGATCAAGATTGCGACCCATTTACAGCCGTTGTCACCAGCCTAAAAGCCGCTATGGCTAATAAGATTATTATGCTTATTTGGGTGCCCATGGTAGGAATTCTTGTTCTTGGTGCAATCTTACTAACCGCTGAACTTTACTTTGTTGGTTTGGTTTTTGTTATTCCAGTATTAGCTCATGCAACTTGGCATGCCTATAAAAGCATGATTGGTGAATTAAAATAATTCTTTTATCTTAAACGCATAAACGTGTTTACATAAACTGACTCTTTTATGCATAACTTTGCATAAAAAAAATAAATCATTAAAATATTGCCACTACTTACTATTAACAATGGCCACACTTAATGTTTAGGAAATTACTACAAATATCAATCATCTTGGCGCTTATTGTGGTGATTTTAGGCGCCTATACACGCTTAGGTGATGCTGGACTAGGTTGCCCAGATTGGCCAGGCTGTTATGGTCAACTAATCGTTCCTGATGTAGTAGATGGCACTAAAATTGAGGGTTATGATCGACCGGTTGAAGCTGCTAAAGGCTGGAAAGAAATGGTTCATCGCTACGCCGCTTCCGCGTTAGGCCTAGTTATTATTATATTATGGTTCTTGGCTTTAAAAGGCAAGACACAGCGTTTTCAATCTATGCTTTTGCCAAGCTTTACCGCGCTATTCGTCATGTTACAAGGTGCTTTTGGCATGTGGACTGTCACGCTAATGGTGCACCCTGGTATTGTTACCACTCATTTAATTGGTGGCTTTGTCACTACAGCCCTGCTCGTTTGGCTTTACCTTAATCAAAATCACCAAACCTCCGCTTATCGACACACCTTAAGTAGACACAAGTATTTACTCTTTATAACGTTGTTTGTGCTGAGTTTGCAAATTATTCTTGGTGGCTGGACCAGCACCAACTACGCAGCACTCTCTTGTGGCGACCAGTTTCCAACCTGCTTAGGCTCTTGGTGGCCAGACATGGACTTTGTTAGAGCTTTGTATTGGGGGCCAATTGGCGCAGAACATGATTATGAGTTTGGTGTGTTAGAAAACCAAGCCCGTGCCGCTATTCAAATGATGCATCGTATTGGTGCACTAATAACTACTATTTTAATTATTTTTCTAATTTTTTCATTTAGAAACTACATGCATTTAAAAGACAATTTGTTGTTAATTGGCGGTCTCTTAATTGCTCAAGTGTCACTAGGTATTCTAAACATTGTATTATCATTACCAATGGTAATCGCCGTACTACACAATGCTGTCGCCTTGTTGTTATTGCTCAGTATTGTCAGTCTAATACATAAAATATTTAAATCACATACTTAAATATAAAGAGCTTTTTAATGAATCAATCTAACCACTGCGCTACAGGTAGTTGCGATCAAATAAAAAAAACAAGAAACACTATTATCGGTTTAGGCATCGGCATCGTTATCCTGACATATTTTTTATTAGTCCCTAGCGCCAATCAGTTAAAAGACCTTCAAAAACAAGTGTCTTCCACTGTGTCTTTGTACTCAAATCCCAAGGTTTTAGATGGCAATCTTATGCTAATCGACGACAACCACAATAAAGTTGCTTTATCTGAGGCGATCAACAAAAAGTGGTCTCTTTTATACTTTGGCTACACGTCGTGCCCCGACGTATGTCCAATAGATTTAGCGATTTTAAATCAAACCATTGAGAGAATGGGTCAAGCTGAAAAACTACAGATTATATTTATTTCTGTCGATCCAGATCGCGATACTGGGAAGTTAAAAGAATTTGTTGGGCGGTTTAATGCTGACTTTATTGGATTAAGCGCTATAGACGAAAACTTAACCAAGTTAACAAAGACGTTGGGCGTTTACCATGAAATTGCGAAAACCAAGCAAAGAGCATCGCAAGATCACTCTAACCACGCATCAAAACCTGACAGTAGTAAAATGACTATGAATAAGGGAGAGGGCTCTAGCCACACACACAGAACTGATTATCTGGTTAACCACACTGCAAGTTATTTACTGTTAAGCCCAAACCTTGAGTTAGTGGGGCTTCTAACCAATCCGCATAACGTAGAAAAAATGGCACCTGCTCTTGATCTTATTCTTGAGACGTTGGACTAGGAATCCTAAGGCATTACCATATTTACAACAGCAATCACCATTACAATAAAACCAACTGTCATGATTAAGCCAACAATAATGTAAGGCCATGGGCCTTGTTTTTCTGTTCGCTCAAAATCCTTAATCAAGTCTTCCCTCTTTCCGACACCAATCATAGCTGATGTTACAGCTTTAAATACTTGACCTAATCCTTTCATAATTTTGTCCTTATAAGGTAATTAACCAATAATGGTCAACTAACAATGCAACAAATAATAACATTAAATAGTTAACTGAGAACATAAATGTTCGCCAAGCAATTTTATTGTCATCCGGATTTCTGTATATTTTGATTGAATACCCCAAAAACATGAAACCTAGAATCAGGGCTGCAGCAAGATAAATTAAGCCTGACATGCCTGACAAATAAGGCAACAGTGTTACCAACAACAACAACACGGTATAAAGTAATATTTGCATGCGTGTATAGGCTAGACCATGCGTTACTGGCAACATTGGCACATCTACTTTTTTGTATTCTTCCACACGATAAATTGCCAAAGCCCAAAAATGTGGTGGCGTCCAAATAAACACAATTAAAAATAAAAGTAGCGCATATTCAATACCTTGAGTACCAGTAATAGCCGTCCAACCAAGTACTGGTGGTGCAGCGCCGGCAGCACCACCAATCACAATGTTTTGTGGTGTAGCACGCTTGAGATACATAGTATAGATTACCGCATAGCCAATGAGTGAGATGAAAGTGAGCACCATGGTGATAGTATTAACAAACAGCTGCAAAACCCCCAAACCAACCACGCCCAAAAATACACCCCAAACTAGGGCCTGATTGCGACTGACTTTGCCTTGTGGCAAAGGGCGCTGATCTGTGCGTGACATTTGAATATCGATTTGCTCATCAACCACATGATTAAACACTGCTGCTGAAGCTGAAGCCATAGAAATACCAATTGATGCTGCTACCACTAACGTTATGTCTGGTAAATATGGTGCAGGAACCGCTAAAAACATGCCAACAACAGCTGTTAATAGAATAAGTGCTACCACTTTAAGTTTACACAAGCCTAACAAATCACTTAATGAGGGCATATAATTCTCCGCTTAACCAATACGTGAATACTTAAACAAACGATCTAAATCTTTAATAACACGCTTAATACTTAGATCTTGTGGGTTGTAATGCAACATTACATTGCCAAGCGGATCAATCAAGAATAAAGAATCGTTAGGAAACTTTCTCAATTGTTGAGAAAGCGTTTCACTTGGCGTGGCAACTAGCACACCATGTTCTTTAAAATCCGTCACATTATCAACCAGCAACATTCTTTGAATACGGCGCATGTCTTCATTCATTAAAATACGAATGGTTTTCATGTTTTTTAATACATCAATGCAGCGTTCGTCGCAATTATTAGTAACATAAGTCAACGTCCATAAACCTTGCAAACCACCCTTGGTGTCTTTGGAAAAGATTACATCTTGTTTCTCTGTAGTAATAACAGGATTAACAAACTCCCCATAGTTAACTGTATTTTTAGTGAACGCAGTAGGGTTCCAGTAGAAAAAAGCCGTACCAAGTGCAATTGGCAAAATAAAAGTCGCCAGCAATACCCATAATTCTTTTTTAGAATTCATAAAAAACCTTTTTTCAAAGCGCGTAATGATACGCTTAAGCTGTTAAAAAATCAATCTAAGGCCTCTAAAGCCTAACCTCTATACCTTCTTTTTGCATGGCAAGTTTAGCTTCGGTCACTGTGTATTCGCCAAAATGAAAGATACTAGCCGCTAGCACTGCGTCGGCACCGCCCTTTAACACACCTTCAGATAAATGTTCCAAGTTGCCCACACCGCCTGAGGCAATCACCGGTACATTTACAGCAGTAGCAACTGCTTTCGTAAGCTCTAAATCAAAACCAGTTTTAACGCCATCACAATCCATCGAAGTTAACAACACTTCTCCGGCACCATATTCACCTTCGGTCATTTTAACCGCCCATTGGACAGCATCAATACCGGTTGGCTTGCGCCCACCATGAGTAAAGATTTCCCACTTTGGCGGCTTGTCTGAAACTTTTTTAGCGTCGATGGCAATTACAATACATTGTGAGCCAAACTTCGCGCTAAGTTCGTTAATTAAATCTTGGTTAAAAATAGCAGCCGAATTTACCGCAACCTTATCAGCCCCTGCATTTAACATAATGCGGACATCTTCAGATTTTCGAATACCGCCACCAACGGTTAATGGGATAAAAACTTGCTCAGCAATACTTTCTACCATATGTACGGTGGTATCACGCCCTTCATGTGAGGCGGTAATATCTAAAAAAGTAATTTCGTCAGCACCTTCGAGATCATAACGCTTGGCAACCTCAACCGGATCGCCAGCATCTTTAATGTCAACAAACTGCACACCTTTAACGACACGACCATCGCGCACATCGAGACAAGGAATAATTCTTTTGGCTAAACTCATAAGCGCTAATTTTACCGTAGTAGGTATAATCTGTGAGAAATATGAATATTCCAAAACACATTGCAATTATTATGGACGGCAACGGCCGTTGGGCATCGAAACGATTCTTGCCTCGCATCCAAGGTCATAAAAAAGGTGTTAAGGCAGTACGTGAGGCAGTAAAAAATTGTGGAAAATTGGGCGTTAAAACACTGACTTTATTCGCCTTTAGCAGTGAAAATAAAAACCGCTCAACCGAGGAAGTGTCTTTGTTGTTTACATTGTTTTTAAGCGTATTAAAACAAGAAACCAACAAACTTAATAAACACAATGTCAAACTCAAAATTATTGGTGATATGGGTTTATTCTCACAAGAAGTACAACAAACGGCTATCGACGCACAAACGCTGCTGGCTAATAACACAGGCTTAACGCTGGTCATTGCTGCTAACTATGGTGGTCAATGGGACATTGCACAAGCCGCTCATCAAATTGCTAAGCGCGCAGCCAACAACGAGATTAACGCTGACGATATCAACATCGATACTTTTTCTAAATACTTATGCTTGGCAGACCAGCCGAAAGTTGATTTATTAATTCGTACCAGTGGCGAACTTAGAATTAGCAACTTCTTACTGTGGGACGTTGCCTATAGTGAGTTGTATTTTACCGATACCTTGTGGCCGGACTTTAACTCGGCAGAGCTTGATAAAGCCATTGAGAATTTTAACCATCGAGATCGTCGCTTCGGCGCACGTAAAGACAAAGCATGTTAACTGGAACGGCGCAAAGAATTCTAACCGCATTAGTATTAGCGCCTTTGTTTATTTGGGCAATATTTTCTTTAACCACGCTTTATTTTTCTTATTTGTTATTGGCCTTTGTTGTGCTCGGCGCTTGGGAGTTTTCACGACTAATTAAAATCACTCAGCCTACCAACAGGGTTTTATTGACGCTATTTATTGTTGGCTGTACTTTGGTTGCAAACAACCACGCACAAAACCCAGACAACTTATACATCCTGCTTTATGTTTCTGCTCTTTGGTGGGGGTTGAATTTATTTTGGGTGGTGAGCTACCCTAACCACACACAAACTTGGTTTGGCTCTGGCATTGTTCGATCAATGAGTGGCGTACTATTGTTAGCACCTATGTGGGTTTCTCTGATCAGCTTGCACGCAAAAGGTGACGAATATTTTTTACTATTAATGCTACTTATTTGGGGGGCAGATTCAGGCGCTTATTTTGTGGGCAGGAAGTTCGGCAAGCGCAAGCTTGCACCTAAAGTCAGCCCTGGAAAATCTATCGAGGGAGTATTGGGTGGTATTGGTTTTGCCTTGGTTGTAATGCTTGCTTTTTTACAATCACAAGATGTCGCTAGTGAGCAATATTTTGGTTATTTACTGTTAACGATTGTTGTTGCTAGTGTTTCTGTTTTAGGCGATTTATTCGAAAGCTTGTTTAAGCGCGAGTCTGGCATGAAAGACAGTGGACAGATTTTGCCTGGACATGGTGGTGTACTAGACCGCATTGACTCACTAACAGCAGCAGCGCCGTTTTTTCTGTTAGGCTTAAACCTGTTATGAAGAATATAACTCTTTTAGGTGCTACTGGGTCTATTGGTAAAAGTACTTTATCTGTGGTTGACCAGCATAACGATAAATTTAATATATTCGCCCTTAGTGCTAACACCAATTGGGAAGCAATGCTCGAATTATGCCACCAATATCAGCCAAACTACGTCGTAATGACAAACGAAAAAGCAGCTGATAAACTACAAGCAACCCTTATTAATGACACTCAGGTACTTAGTGGCGAACAGGCTTTGTGTTATATTGCTGCACACCAACAAACTGATTATGTCATGGCTGCCATTGTTGGTGCGGCCGGTATGGCATCTGCCTTGGCAGCAGCTAAAGCTGGAAAACGTATTATGCTAGCTAACAAAGAGTCGTTAGTATTGGCTGGTAATATCTTCATGGATGCAGTGAAAAATTCTGGCGCAGAACTCATTCCAGTTGATTCAGAGCATAGTGCAATTTTTCAGTGCCTACAGGGTGGACGATCAGGGCTTAGAAAAATACAGCTCACTGCCAGTGGCGGGCCGTTTTTACACACACCAATTGTCGAGCTTGGCGCCATAACGCCTGACCAAGCTTGTGCCCATCCAAACTGGAGCATGGGTCGTAAAATTTCAGTAGATTCTGCCACTATGATGAACAAAGGCTTAGAAGTAATTGAGGCTCACTATTTGTTTAATCTAGAGCCTGAAAAAATTGACGTGGTGATGCACCCACAAAGCATTGTACATTCCTCAGTATATTTTGATGATGGCTCAACCTTATCACAGCTAGGAAACCCCGATATGCGTAGCGTGATTTCCTATGCAATGGCGTACCCCAATCGAATTAGCGCTGGTGTAGAGGCACTTGATTTGGCCAATAATTCACCACTAGAGTTTTACACTCCTAATTTAGAAAAATTTTCTTGTTTAAGACTGGCATTTGATGCACTCAAACAAGGAGGTAGCGCGATGGGAACCATTAACGCTGCTAACGAAATTGCCGTGGATGCGTTTTTAAGTCAAAAAATTACATTTTTAGCTATTCCGAAGATTATCGAACAAACATTAGAGCAAGCTAATCACGCTGTATTTAGCTCTTTGGAAGAGATTATTGCAAACGACAAAGCTGCGCGAAAAATTGCATCACAAATAGTTATGCAGCATGTTTAAACGAATATTACTAATATTGACCTTATTATTATCTAGTGGCCATGCATTTGCATACGATAATAGCGCACCCAACTATTCTACTATCACTATCACTCGCTCATTAAATTATGACGCGCAAAAAGCCAACATCAGTCCAATAGTTGTTAACACTATTGTGCGTGTTTTTTCATGGCGAATTGACTTTAACCGCGACCTACAAAAAGGTGATCGATTTATTATTGTTGGCAGTAAAAAAACAAACCCTGATGCAATTGTTTATCTAGGCGCAAAAAAAAGCATTGCTGTTTTTTCTTATACTGACAAGCATGGTCGTACCGGCTATTACGATATTAATGGAAAATCACTCTATCCAAGCTTTTTAAGAGCCCCTTTAAAATATAAACGAATTAGCTCTAAATTTCAAAAAAGACGCTTTCATCCGGTTTTAAAAACTTGGAGACCTCATAGAGCTGTTGATTATGCTGCAAAAACAGGAACACCTGTTTATTCTGTTGCTAGTGGTGTTATTCAGCATCGAAAAAAAATGGGTGCCCTAGGTAATGTTGTCTACATTAAGCATGGAAGCAACTATGTAACCGTATACGCTCACCTGTCTAAATTTGCTCGCGGACTTAGGGCTTCTAGTAAAGTAAGAAAAGGACAAATTATCGGCTATGTGGGGTCAACTGGCCGCTCAACTGGACCACACCTGCATTATGAATTACGCTATAAAGGCGTAAGGAAAGATCCGTTAACACATTCTTTGCCAAAACAAAAAAAAGTAGCACATTCAGACTTCTGGCGTTTTAAAAATCGGGCTAATAAAATTTTAAATGCCCTGAATAGCTACTGATTGCTTAACCAGTGTTTCCAGCTATCTGGCCTAAGTATTTTCCAGTGGCCACTGTTGACTCGTTGATCTTGGTATCTTTTTGCCCCTTTAATATTCTTTAATATTGCAAAAGCCAAAAGCTCGCCGATACGCTGAGTTTTCTTGGTGCCTGGCACCAAGGATTCGTTTCTAATTACGGCCGCAATAAACGCTGATTGTGCATTGCCATGAGCTTCAAAAGATTCTTCAAACAAATTTAACGCTAAAAACTCATTTTTAACAAAGCCGTTATTACCATCAAGCAAATACAGCCCATAATCATAAAGCGCAGGATCGTAGCTTTGCCTTACTAACTTTATCAATATTTCGTTAGCGCCGCGCTCATGTGGCGGATACCCCATCAATGCACTTCCTTGGCGTACTTGTTTTGATGATTCATACAACGCGTCTAAATCGTTCAAATCTAAAGCACCCTTAAGCAATAAAGACTGGCCTCGCATTACAATATCACGAGAGCCGATTTCACTGCCTATTTGAATTAAACGAAGAGCGCCATCAGAAAGTGGTGAAGCCACCGAAAGTTGGGCTGTTAACAGGGTGCTAATTAGGAAAACTTTTGACATCATACTATGATAAGTATTTTACCATAGATGGACATTATCACGTCTGACATTCGTATTTTCAATGCTCAGATTAAGGTTAAAATAACGCTAGATTTTTTAACTAAAAATACCCTTGAAAACACTATTCGAGACCTCGCTTAGCCTACCCTTAATCCAAAAAGGAAAAGTTCGCGATATTTATGATATTGACGACAAGCGTATGCTGATTGTCACTACGGACCGCCTTAGTGCTTTTGATGTTGTTTTTGATACGCCAATCAGTCAAAAAGGTGTGGTGCTCACCAATGTGGCTAATTTTTGGTTTAATAAAACCGAACACATTATTCCTAATCATTTGACTCATGAATCACTAAAGGACGCTCTAAACACTAAAGAAGCTGCACAAGTTGAAGGTCGCGCCATCATTGTAAAAAAACTTAAGCCATTAGCGGTAGAAGCGATTGTTCGGGGCTATATTATTGGCTCTGGTTGGAAAGACTACCAAAATACAGGCGGCATCTGTGGTGCCACTTTGCCCAATAATTTACAACTGGCTGAAAAGTTACCCGAAGTACTTTACACGCCCTCTAGCAAGGCCGCTGTTGGTGAACACGACGAAAACATTGATTTTAATGAGACTGTAGCTATATTGGGTGAAGATATGGCTCAACAAGTAAAACGGGCCAGCTTAGCACTCTATCAGTTTGCAGCTGATTATGCATTATCACGTGGGATTATTATTGCTGACACCAAGTTTGAATTTGGTCTTGATGAAAACAACCAGCTAACCCTAATGGACGAAGTGCTTACACCAGACTCTTCACGATTTTGGTCAAAAGCAGACTACCAAGTTGGCATTAGCCCAAAAAGTTTTGATAAGCAAATTGTACGCGACTATTTAGAGACACTAGATTGGGACAAAGCTCCGCCTGCACCCAAATTGCCTGAGCATATAATTGAAAAAACAACCAACAAGTACTTAGAAGTACAAGCCCTGTTAACCCAAGCTTAATCTGATGCAGTTAAGCGGACTCATTAGCAAAATGCACACCAGTCTTAATATGGGTACAGCGCAATACCAACTACCAATTGGCGATAAATTGCTCAATATGAACGACTTGATTGGCGAGCCGATACAGTTAGAATTCAATGGTCAAATTAATTGTTCTAATTGTGGTAAGACTACCAATAAAAGCTATTCTCAAGGGTATTGTTACCCTTGCTGTCAAAAATTAGCCTGTTGTGATTTGTGTATCATGAAGCCTGAAAATTGTCATTATCACTTAGGCACTTGTCGAGAGCCTAACTGGGGGCTCGCCAACTGTTTTTCCCCACATGTAATTTATTTAGCTAATTCGTCAGGTGTCAAAGTGGGCATTACCCGAAAATCTAATATTCCCAGTCGATGGATTGACCAAGGCGCTGTGGGAGCACTACCGATACTAGAGGTTGACACTCGTCTTAAGTCCGGACAAATTGAGGTTGCACTAAAAGAGTTTGTAAACGACAAAACCAATTGGCGCAAAATGCTTAAAAACGAAGTTGAAGAGGTTGACTTGGCACAAGTGTGTGACGAGCTATTACCTAAAGTTCAATTATTAGTTGATGAATTGGGTGCGAATACCTTGAATGACGAGGCTTTAGAAATTAATTACCCTGTGGTAGAATACCCAAGCAAAATTAGCTCACTAAATTTTGATAAAACACCGCTTATTTCAGGGGTGCTGCAAGGGATCAAGGGGCAGTATTTAATTTTAGATATGGGCGTACTAAATATTAGGAAGTTTGGCTCTTACAACATAACATTAACTTATTAGGAGAACACTATGGCAGAACTCATTATTGAAGAATTAGCGCTTGGCGAAGGGGCTGCGTGCAAAGCGGGTGACCATGTTTCTATGCACTATACTGGCTGGCTAACGAATGGCAAAAAATTTGACTCAAGTGTTGATCGCAATGACCCATTTAATTTTCAACTGGGCGTTGGGCAAGTAATCCCTGGTTGGGATCAGGGTGTTGAGGGGATGCAAGTTGGCGGCAAGCGCAAACTAACCATTCCATCAAAACTGGCTTACGGTGAAATGGGTGCGGGCAGCATCATTCCGCCAAGCGCAACTTTAGTGTTTGATGTAGAATTACTAGCAATTAAATAAATGAACGAAGATTTTCCTCGAATTAAACGCCTACCTGCTTACGTTTTTGCTGTTACTAACGAGCTGAAAGCAGAGGCGCGTGCACGTGGTGAAGACATTATCGACTTTGGCATGGGCAATCCTGACCAACCAACCCCAGATCATATTGTTGAGAAATTAGTCGAAGCGGCACGACGTAAAGACACACACCGTTACTCAACCTCACGCGGAATACCACGTCTTAGACGTGCAATATCCAACTGGTACAAACGACGTTTTGATGTTGATTTAGACCCAGAAACTGAAGCCATCGTTACCATTGGGTCAAAAGAAGGTTTAGCCAACTTGGCGCAGGCTATTGTCGGCAATGGTGACACAGTGTTAGTACCCAACCCTGCTTATCCAATTCACCCCTATGGGTTTGTGATTGCGGGCGCAGACATCCAACACGTGCCCTGTGGGCCAGAAGATGATTTTTTTGCAGAGCTTGAACGCTCAATCAAAAACACCTTCCCTAAACCAAAAATGTTGGTGCTTAACTATCCATCTAATCCGACCACCGAATGTGTTGAGCTAGAATTTTTTGAGCGCGTAATTAATATTGCCAAAGAACATCAAATTTGGGTAATTCAAGATCTAGCTTACGCTGATATCGTTTTTGATGGTTATATAGCGCCTAGTATTTTACAAGTTGAGGGTGCTAAAGACATTGCTGTTGAATTTTTCTCTTTGTCAAAAAGTTACAACATGCCAGGTTGGCGTGTGGGCTTTATGGTTGGCAACCCCACGCTTGTTGGCGCTCTAGCAAAAATTAAATCTTACCTTGATTACGGCATGTTTACGCCAATTCAGGTGGCGGCCATTGAAGCATTAGAGGGCGACCAAACCTGCGTACAAGAAATATCAGATATGTATCAAGATCGTCGCGACGTTTTATGTGACGGCCTACAATCTATTGGCTGGGAGGTCACACCACCCAAAGCCACTATGTTTGTTTGGGCAAAGATTCCCGAATTCTACCAAGAACTGGGCTCATTAGAGTTTACTAAAAAACTACTTAAAGTAGCAAAAGTTGGCGTCTCTCCTGGTATTGGCTTTGGTGATTATGGTGACAAGTACGTGCGCTTTGGTCTGATTGAAAACGAACATCGCACTCGTCAGGCAGTACGCGGTATTCGAGAAATGTTTAAACAAGACGGATTGCTGTGAGGCTGTCAGCCGAACAATTTAAACAAGCAAAAAACAAACGATTAACGCTACTTGGTATGTCGGGTGTTGGTAAAACACATCTGTCAAAATTGCTTAGCAATAAAGACAAATGGTACCATTACTCAGGTGATTATCGTATTGGTGCCGAATACCTAAACCAGGAAATTCTTGATAATATTAAACACAACATCAGACAAGATGAGTGGCTAGGTAGTTTATTAGACAATAACTCTATCAGTATTCAAAATCACGTCACATTTGATAATTTATCGTCCGTTTCTGCTTTTTTAGGAAAAGTAGGCAATCCAGAGCAAGGCGGCCTGCCAATTGATGAGTTCACTCGCCGTCAAGCCCTGCATAGAGAAGCTGAAGTTAGTGCCATGCTAGATGTGCCTAAATTTATTGAAAAATCAGCCCAACAAGGGTTTAGTCACTTTATCAACGACGCCGGTGGCAGCCTGTGTGAACTTGATGATGATAAAGTATACCAAAGCCTAGCTGACCACACACTTATCCTCTATATTCGGGCTAGTGAAGCAAACAAAACAGCATTGATCGAACGCGCAGAAACTCACCCTAAACCCTTGTATTACCAGGCTGATTTTTTGAAAGCACAGCTCAACATTTACTTAGCTGAGAATGAGCTAACCTACATAGCACAAATTAATCCTGACGCTTTTGTTGGCTGGGTTTTTCCAAAACTACTTGAACACAGAGTGCCAAAATATGAAGCCATCGCACAAAAATATGGTTATACCATTGACAGCAAAGACTTATATCAATGTAAAAATTCAGACGAAGTGTTCGAGCTTATCAACGGGGTGCTCGACTAATGCCGCTAATTGCTCATTCCAATCTGCCATCATTTACACGCCTAGAACAAGAAGGTGAGACTGTCTTGTCAAAAGATCGTGCTAACCATCAAACCATTCGAGAACTACATATTGGCCTGTTAAACATGATGCCAGACGCAGCCCTTGAAGCTACTGAAAGACAATTTTTCCGCCTTATTGGACATTCGAATCAAATTGCACAGTTCTATCTTCACCCATTTACTTTGTCTTCAATTAAGCGTAATGACAAGGCAAAGACGCATGTTGATACACACTATCAGAGTTTTGATGATATTAAAGAACAAGGCCTGGATGCACTTATTATTACCGGCGCACACATTGAAGAGGCTGACCTAAAAAAAGCCCCTTTCTATGAACAACTTAAAGAAGTAATTGAGTGGTCATATGACAATGTCACTTCTACTTTGTGTTCTTGCTTAGCCACTCATGCAGTGCTCGAGTTTCGTTACAGACAAAAACGAACGCCAATTGGTGAAAAATGCTGGGGTGTATTTCCACACCAAGTACTTGATCGTCAACACCCACTTATGAGTGGCGTTAACACTTGTTTTGATGTGCCGCATTCGCGTTTTAATGAAATTAAAAAAACACAATTTGACAAAGCAGGTGTCAAGATTTTGGTTGACAGTAAGGTCGGCGCACACCTGTGTGTCAGTGAAGACTTGCTCAGGATTGTTTTTTTTCAAGGACACCCAGAATACGATACGATTAGCCTGCTAAAAGAATACAAGCGAGAAATAATGTCATTTTTAAATAAAGACAGAGAAGATTATCCTTCTTTCCCAAACAACTACTTAAGCCCACAAAACAAAGCCATCTTAAACGAGTTTAAAACCAAACTGCTTAATGGGGAATTTATAATAAGCGACTTTCCTGAGGCGTTGATTAGTCAAACTCTGGGAAACACTTGGCATGATGCTACTAGCGGCATTATTAACAACTGGATTGGCTGTGTTTATCAAGTAACTCACGAAGATATTGATAAACCATTTATGGATGGCATCAATCCGGACGATCCGCTAAATTTAAAATAATGCGCTCAATTTCAGAACCACTGCTTAAGTGGTTTGACCAGCATGGGCGGCATTCGTTACCCTGGCAGAGTAGCCCGATCAATATTTACCACGTGTGGCTGAGCGAGATCATGCTGCAACAAACACAAGTTAGCACTGTCATTGATTATTTTAATAATTTCATTCGCTTCTTTCCGAATTTGACAGCTCTAGCTAATGCAAGCGAAGACGCTGTTTTAGCACAATGGGCTGGATTGGGTTATTACGCTAGAGCGCGCAACCTACATAAATGTGCAAAAATTATTATGCAAGATTATCAAGGGGTATTTCCTGATGATATTAATCATGTCATAGCTTTGCCTGGTATTGGCGAATCAACAGCAGGTGCAATACTGTCAATCAGTTACAACCAAAATCACGCCATATTAGATGGTAACGTAAAACGTGTATTATCACGCTACCACCAAGTAAAAGGTCATTATGCTCAGTCTAAAACAATTAAGGCGCTTTGGACATTAGCAAAACAACATACACCTAATACACGCAATAACGATTACACTCAGGCCATTATGGACCTCGGTGCCACCCTATGTACGCGCTCTAGACCAGCGTGTGAACGATGCCCTATCCAACAAGGGTGCCAGTCTTACCAGCATAATACACAAGCCGAATACCCAAATCCCAAGCCAAAGAAAAACAAGCCCAGTCGTTCGGTTGCAATGTTAATTTATCAAAACAAACATAGGCATGTTTATCTAGAAAAAAGACCTTCTAATGGTGTTTGGGGTGGTCTTTGGAGTTTTTCAGAGTGCGAAGACAGTACAACAAAAATCACGCAAACTATTGCACAATTCAATAGCAAAGCCTGCATCAATAGAACACTTAGTCCTATTAAACACAGTTTTACCCATTACCACTTAATTATCAACCCTGTGGTGGTGGATTGTCCAGATCAAGTACGTGGCTTTCGATCAATCAGCCAATTAAAAGTTGGTGTGCCAACACCAGTAAATAAAATCCTAGCTCAATTAGATTAAAATAGCCATTATGCAGCTTATTCGTGGTCTTCATAATTTAAAAAAACATTCTGGCAGTGTTGTCACCATTGGTAACTTTGACGGTGTTCATATCGGCCATGAAAAAATCATCTCAAAACTGGTTGAATCGGCGAAAACTCTAGGGCTGCCTTCGGTGCTTATTTCCTTTGCACCAACGCCACAATGTTTTTTTGGTCGCGAACAGGCCACCCTTAGCAATTTCAAAGAAAAACATCGACTACTGTCAAAGCTTGGTGTCGATGAACACTTGTTAGTTTATTTTGATCGATCGTTCTCTGAGATTAAAGCTCAGGACTTTATTCAAAAAGTTTTAATAGACAGTCTCAATATGAAACATTGCTTAATTGGCGATGATTTTCGCTTCGGTAAAAACCGACAAGGAGACTTAGTCTTGTTACAAAGCCTGTCAAAAACCAAAGGATTTAGCGTGGAAAGCACTCAAAGCATCTTATGTAATGACTCGCGCGCAAGCAGTTCAGAGGTTCGAGCGCTATTATCTCAGGGAGATTTAGTTGGTGCAGCGCAAATGCTGGGGCGAGAATTTTCAATCTCAGGCAAAATCATACATGGCCAACAAAAAGGTAGAACCATTGGATTTCCTACGATCAACATCCCTATTAAACGAAAAATTAGCCCAATTTTAGGGGTGTTTGCGACCATTGTCGAGGTTCAAGGTGTGACTTATCGGGGAGTGTGTAACATTGGAAACCGACCAACCATTAACGGCACAAAAACCTTGTTAGAGGTTTTCTTATTTGATTTTAACCAAGAAGTCTATGGGTATGAAGCTAAAGTTGTCTTCAAGCATAAAATTAGAAAGGAAAAAAAATTTGATAGCTTTGAAGCATTAAAACAACAAATAAAGCATGACGTTGAAACTGCTAAAATATTTTTCAATCAACTTTCTGAATAATAAATAATTCTTATGTACGCTAGTCAATTAAAAAATAGCTTGTTAAGACTGCATAATAACAAGGCTTTCGAATTTAGCGTTATCGGCGTCATTATTCTATCGTCTTTATTAATAGGTGTTAAGACCTACGATATTAATCCAAACTATTTATTATTATTGGAAATTTTAGATATTGGAGTAACCATATTCTTTCTAACTGAAATCAGTCTTAGATTTATCACCACAGTCAATAAGAAACGCTTCTTTCATAATGCATGGAATGTTTTCGATACATTTATTGTTATTGTTAGCCTGATTCCAGTAGACCAGAGCGAATACGCGCTACTTGCCCGATTAATTAGAATTTTTCGGGTTTTACGTTTAATCAGTGCCATTCCAGAATTACGCTTATTGGTTAACGCTCTTATTAAAGCACTCCCGTCCATGGGCTATGTATTGTTACTCATGTTTATTTTATTTTATATATATGCGGCAATTGGTAGCTTTATTTTTGAATCTATTAATCCTACTTTATGGGGAGATATTGCTATTGCCATGCTAACATTGTTTCGTGTGGTCACCTTTGAAGACTGGACTGATGTTATGTATGAGACCATGAAAGTACACCCATGGTCATGGGCATACTATCTATCATTTATCTTTTTTAACGCTTTTGTATTTCTAAATATGATGATTGGTATTGTTATTGACAAAATGCAACAAGAGCATAATCACGAAGAAGATATCAGTCAAAGATTGAAACGTATTGAAGAAAAGCTAGACCAGCTTCCAAGATAATTCTTGACCAGCCATAAATGGGATAATCACAGATCCTGCATATTCATAACTCTCTGGAACCAACCAACTCTCCTTTAACAAGGTGATTGTATTTGTATTTCTTGGCAGGTTATAAAAATCTGGCCCGAATTTTGAAGAAAATCCTTCTAGCTTATCGAGCGCATCACGTGACTCAAAGGCAGTTGCATATAATTCGATCGCACAATGGGCGCTTAATATTCCTGCACAGCCACACGCCGATTCTTTAGCGTCTTTTGCATGGGGCGCTGAATCAGTGCCTAAGAAAAATTTAGGATTGCCACTGGTTGCCGCATCCAGTAAAGCTAACTGATGTGGGTTTTCTCGTTTTAAAATTGGCAAACAAAAGTAATGTGGCTTAATGCCTCCAACCAGCATATCGTTTCGGTTAGCCAATAAATGATGTGGGGTGATTGTGGCAGCCACACGCTGACTTGCAGATAAAACAAAGTCTACTGCGTCTTTGGTGGTGATGTGTTCAAACACAACCTTTAGTTCTGGAAAGTCTTGGATAACTTTGACCAATATTCGCTCAATAAAAACCGCCTCCCGATCAAAAATATCAATAGCGGCATCGGTTACTTCTCCATGCACCAATAAAGGCACGCCTAATTGTTGCATTTTTTCTAGCGCAGGATAGATGTTACTAACATTTGTAACACCGCTGTCTGAGTTAGTGGTAGCACCTGCAGGGTAAAGTTTAGCTGCCACCACCAAGCCACCATCAACCGCTGTTTGAATTTGTTTTGGTGTGGTTTTGTCTGTTAAATACAAAACCATCAGTGGCGTGAAGTCACACTCTACTGGCAGGGCCGCCATAATTTCTTGATAATATTGTTGTGCTTGAATAGCATTACTAACAGGCGGTGTTAAGTTGGGCATAATAATAGCTCTACCCATTTGTGCGGCTGTCATGCCAACAACTGACTTAAGCGCCTCACCTGAGCGCACATGCAGGTGCCAGTCATCTGGGCGAATTATCTCAAGCCGCATAAATAGCTCCTAGTATTCTCGCGCCTTTAGCGCCTGTCACTGATGGCAAATTAGATGTTTTTCCTGCTAAGGTTTGTTGTGCAAAAAAACCAAAAGCAGCTGCCTCCACATAATCAACCGGCATGCCTAAATCATCGGTAGTAAAGATCTCGCTATGAGGGTTTAAGCAAGCCAAACGTTCAACTAAAAATAAATTATGCACACCGCCGCCACAAAGATATACATCTACGCCTTGGGCGATCTGTTGACTAATACTCATAGCTGTTAATTCTACCAAAGTTCTTTGTACATCGACAACGCTTTCGTTGCCAGTCAAATGCGACTCAAGCCAAGCTAGATTAAAATACTCTGGTCCTGTACTTTTTGGCGCCGGCTCTTTAAAATAATCATCAGCTAATAGGGCGTTTAATAATTGCTCATCAGCAAGGCCGGATCTTGCCCAAATACCCCCTCTATCAAAATCCAATTGTTTAGATTTTTTAACCCAATTGTCCAACAAAATGTTGGCAGGGCCGGTATCAAAACCAATAACCGAATCTTTTGAGACTTGTGTTAGGTTGGCAATGCCGCCCAGATTAATCACAACACCTTCTTTATCTGTTAATAAATGCTGGTGATAGGCTGGTGTCAGCGGCGCACCCTGGCCTGCAGCGGCAATATCATTCATGCGAAAGTCACTGACTACAGCAATGCTACAACGCTCTGCAATAATGGCACCATGTCCTATTTGCATAGAATACTCACCGCCTTGGTGAAAAATGGTTTGGCCATGCGAACCAATAACCAGCACTTCTTCTGTAGAAATATTAGCACCTTTAAGCAAAACATCAACAGCATCGGCAAAAAAATGTGCAACTTGTGTGTCAATATCTGCCAGATCTTTTAAGTGCGTTTGTCCATCTTGGGCCAGCACTTGAAGTTTTTGCTTTAGCGACTCTGGGTAAGGCAAGTAGGCGTGTGCCAGTAGATGTGTTGCTTTTGCATCAATCAAAGCTGCATCAACACCGTCCATACTGGTGCCAGACATAAGGCCGACAGCAAGGTTAGCCATGGCAGTTTTTGTATTTTTTACCAGAACCACAAGGGCAGGGTTCGTTTCGCCCTACTTTTTCAAACTCTGACTGACCTTCATGTCTAGCCGCCTCAACTTCATGATCATCCACGCCGGTTGTTCCAATTTCATTATGCTCAGCCTGTGCACCTTCATTGTTTTGTTGTTCCACATCATCAGCACCAGAGTTTTCATTCAACACAACGCTCGATAATGATTTAACAATCTCAATATTAATGGTATCTAACAAAGCCTCAAACATGGCAAAAGACTCTCGCTTATATTCTTGCGTTGGATTTTTTTGGGCATAACCACGTAAGTTAACACTTTGGCGTAGATAATCCATTGCTGCCAAATGCTCTTTCCAAAAATGATCCAAATTTTGTAGCATGACTGCCTTTTCAAATCCACGCATCGACTCTGTGCCAGCAATTTCTTCTTTATAGTCACATATAGCCCCAAGCCCTTCAACAATTCTACCTTCAAGCTCATCAACATCAATACCTTCATCTAACCATTGCTGCAGAGGGAAGTCTGCAGCATAGTCTGCCTTTAAGGCGCTGTGCAAACCCTCAACGTCCCAATCCTCTTCAGCTTGCTCAGTCGAAATATAATCCAGAAACAAATCGCTAATTACAACCTCTCGAATCTGAATAAAACGATCTTGTACATCATCAACACTCATTAGTTCATCACGCAACTGGTAAATCACCTTACGTTGATCGTTAGCAACATCGTCATATTCTAGTAAGTTTTTACGTGCATCGTAATTCATGCCTTCAACTTTTTTCTGCGCATTTTCAATGGCCCGATTGACCATTTTATGCTCAATCGCTTCACCTTTTTCCATGCCTAATCGCTGCATCATTGCTGCCATTTTTTCACTAGCAAAAATTCGCATCAAGTTGTCTTCAAGTGACAAATAAAAACGCGTAGAGCCAACATCACCTTGACGACCAGAACGACCACGCAGTTGATTATCTACACGACGAGACTCGTTACGCTCAGTACCTACAATATGCAAACCACCCGCCTGAATAACTGCATCATGCTGCACTTGCCAATCCTTTTTTTGCTTTTCACTAGCGCCTTCAGTCAATTTACCGCCCAGCACAATATCGGTGCCACGACCCGCCATATTGGTAGCAATCGTCACTGCGCCCATGCTGCCGGCATTGGCAATAATTTGCGCCTCGCGCTCATGCTGTTTAGCGTTTAAAACCTCATGTTTAATTTTTTTCTGTTTTAATAAGTCTGAAATAGCTTCGGAATTTTCAATACTACTGGTACCCACCAAAACTGGCTGTCCAGTTTTTTGACAGCTTTCTACATCTAGAGCGATAGCTTCTAGCTTCTCTCCTAGAGTTAGATAAATTTGGTCTGACATGTCGTCTCTTGACGACAATTTATTTGGCGGCACAACCACTGTTTCTAATCCATAAATATCTTGGAATTCTACTGCCTCGGTGTCGGCCGTACCAGTCATTCCCGAAAGCTTGTTGTAAAGTCTGAAATAATTCTGGAAAGTAATAGAGGCCAGCGTTTGGTTTTCTTTTTTAATACTCACCCCTTCTTTGGCTTCAATCGCTTGATGAAGCCCCTCTGACCAACGACGTCCTGGCATGGTTCTGCCAGTAAACTCATCAACAATAACCACTTCGTCTTCTTGAACTATATAGTCTACGTCTTTTTGAAACAAAACATGTGCGCGCAGTGCCGAATTAATATGTTGCATGAGCAGAATATTACTAGCATCGTATAGACTGGCACCCTCAGGCAGAGCGCCCGCATTAATAAGCATTTCTTCTGCTTTAGCATGACCGTCATCCGTTAAAAACACCTGCTTATGTTTTTCATCAACAGTGTAGTCGCCTGCCTCTTCAATCACAATCTCTTTACCTTCACCGCTTTCTGTTTGTTTACTAAAATGAGGAATCATTTGATTAATTGCCTGATAAACCGCTGAATAATCATCAGCGGGGCCAGAAAT
This sequence comes from uncultured Candidatus Thioglobus sp., assembly GCA_910595805.1. Next base: position 45,570 of record CAJVCK010000003.1, read on the forward strand.
AATCAACGGCGTTCGAGCCTCATCAATTAGGATAGAGTCAACTTCGTCAACAATCGCAAAGTTTAGCTCACGCTGAACTTTTTGATCGGTTGTAAAGGCCATGTTATCTCTTAAATAATCAAAGCCTAATTCGTTGTTGGTTGCATAAACAATGTCACACGCATAGGCTGATTGTTTGTCTTCTGGTGGCATGCTAGAAGTAACAATTCCGACACTAAGGCCTAAAAAGTTAAACACTTTACCCATCCACTGCGCATCACGGGCAGCCAAATAATCATTCACTGTAACCACGTGAACGCCTGCGCCGCCGAGCGCATTCAAGTAAGCTGGTAATGTGGCTACTAGCGTCTTTCCCTCGCCGGTACCCATTTCTGCAATGTTGCCATCATTAAGCACCATACCACCAATCATTTGAACATCGTGATGCCTTAAACCAAGCACTCTAACGCTGGCTTCTCGAATGACCGCAAATGCCTCTGGCATCAATGAATCCAGAGTAGATTGTTGCTCTAATTGTTGTTTAAAAAATTGAGTTTTAGCTTGAAGGTCGTTATCGCTTAAAGCCTGCAAACCGGACTCAAAATTATTGATTTTATCGACAGTCTTGTAGAGTGTTTTTATTAGACGGTCGTTGCGAGAGCCAACAATCTTGGCAACAACTTTATTTATAATGTTCATTAATAGAAATAAAACGTAATTTTAAAAAATGGCTCTATTTTCGCACAGATATTCTGATACAGACAGTCCTTTACAAGGTCATTTTATGAATTTAAGCATTAACACCTAAGCAGCAAACACATGCCTTCAAAAAACAACGCCACTAATTTATCAAGCTTTGTACCCGAAGGCAAACTAGGCGCACTACTTGTCAAAGCAAAAATGTTTAACCAATTAAATGATCAATTACTTGATGTTCTGCCTAAGGATTTAAAAAAACTCTCATTATGTGCCTTAGAAGATAACACAGCCACTTTTATCACCCAAGATCAAGCAGTGGCTTTCCGCGCCCAAAGGCAACATGATTTATTGCTTAGCATCCTTAAAGACTTTGACATCCTGTCAAAAACACAAAAAGTGATTATCAAGGTTGATTTGAAAGAATATTAGAATAATTAACTATTATCCAAAGCTGATATACATTATAATTATTGGGTTTTATTTAAACCTATTCACACACAAAGGACAGTAATCTTATGTCAGAACAAGAAATAGACCTCAAAAAAAGACGTTTTCTAACTAACGCCACTAGCGTTGTTGGTGCCGTCGGTGTTGGCTTTGTAGCATGGCCATTTTTATCTTCATGGATGCCCTCAGCTAGAGCAAAAGCAGCTGGTGCCCCCGTTGATGTCGATATTACCAAATTAGAGCCGGGACAATTGGTTCGTGTGCTTTGGCGTAAAAAGCCGGTTTGGATTTTCAGACGTGATGCTGCCACTCTTTCTGATCTAAAAACACTAGACAGCGAATTAACTGACCCTAACAACCAAGAAGATCAGCAGCCTACTTACGCAAAGAACACTCACCGTTCAATCAAAGCAGAAGTGGCTGTTCTTGTTGGTGTTTGCACGCACCTTGGCTGTTCACCAACTTACCGTCCAGAATTAGGCGCGGCTGATTTAGGTGGCGACGCCTGGAAAGGTGGTTTCTACTGTCCGTGTCACGGCTCTAAGTTTGACTTAGCTGGTCGCGTTTATGCAGGCGCCCCAGCACCAACTAATTTAGTAGTGCCACCATATCATTTTGCATCTGATTCGTTAATTCGAATTGGTGTTGATCCAAAAGCATCTTAGGAGGAAATTATGGATAACAATAAAAGTTGGATTGACCAAAGATTTCCACTAACCAAAGTGTGGAACGAACACTTGGCTGAATATTACACACCTAGAAACTTTAACTTTTGGTATTTCTTTGGCTCACTAGCAATGCTAGTCCTAGTCATGCAAATCGTGACTGGTATTTTCTTGACCATGCACTTTAAGCCAGACGCCGCCAACGCATTTACATCTGTTGAATACATCATGCGTGATGTTGATTGGGGGTGGTTAATTCGCTATTTACACTCAACCGGTGCGTCAGCATTTTTCGTTGTGATTTACTTGCATATGTACCGTGGCTTGTTGTATGGCTCTTACAAGGCGCCGCGTGAATTGATTTGGATTCTAGGCATGGTGCTTTATATTGCACTAATGGCAGAGGCATTCATGGGCTATGTATTGCCATGGGGTCAAATGTCTTACTGGGGTGCACAAGTTATTATCTCGTTATTTGGCTCAGTTCCTTTTATTGGTCCAGACTTATTGGTATGGATTTTAGGTGACTATGCTGTTGGCGATCCGGCGCTTAACCGTTTCTTCTCGTTGCACGTCATTGCACTGCCGTTAATCTTAGTGGTGTTAGTATTCTTACATATTGTTGCTCTACATACGGTTGGCTCAAACAACCCTGACGGTGTAGAAATCAAACAAAACAAAGATAAAAATGGCATTCCTAAAGACGGTATTCCGTTCCACCCATACTACAGCGTGAAAGACATTGTTGGCGTTGTGGTGTTCTTGATGATTTTCTCAGCAGTGGTGTTCTTTGCGCCAGCAATGAACGGCTACTTCTTGGAACACGCAAACTTTGTAGAGGCCAACCCTCTTAAAACACCTGACCATATTGCGCCGCTTTGGTACTTAACGCCTTTTTACTCAGTATTAAGAGCGATTCCGCCAATGTTTGGTTCACAATTCCCGGGTGTAGTTGGCATGTTTGCAGCCTTGTTAATTTTATTAGCACTACCGTGGTTAGATCGCTCTAAAGTGAAGTCAATCCGCTACCGCTCTTGGCCTTATAAAGTTGCGTTAGGTATTTTTGTTGTTAGTTTTATTGTGCTTGGCTGGTTAGGCATGCAGCCAGTAACAGAGCTTAATGCACTACTAGCAAGAATCTTTACTGCGGCTTACTTTGGCTTCTTTATTTTAATGCCGTGGTTTACCTCTATTGGAAAAACCAAAGAAGTGCCTGCACGAGTAACGGAGAAATAAAATGAAAAAATTATTAAAAACAACAACCTCTGTTTTAGCCGGTTTAGCTGTCTCACTTAACGTGTTAGCCGCTGGCGCTGGTGTAGCTCTAGAGCAATCAAACACAGACATCAATGACCAGAAGTCACTACAAAACGGTGCCAATTTGTTTATGAATTACTGCTCGGGTTGTCACTCAATCGAACTCATGCGCTACAATCGAATTGGTAAAGACCTCAACATCTCTAATGCTGATGTTAAAAAAAACCTAATGTTTAGCGGCGACAAGATTGGTGACACGATTACCTCTTCGATGTCAGAAGAGGGCGCGGTCAAATGGTTTGGTACAACGCCACCAGACCTATCGCTTGTATCTCGCTCTAAAGGCGTAGATTGGATTTACACATACTTAAACAGCTTTTATGAAGACGATTCTCGCCCATTTGGCGTAAATAACAAGATCTTAATAAATGCCTCTATGCCTGATGTTTTATGGGAGCATAAGAAAAACAAGTCGACAGAAGACTTTGAACAAGATATTAGAGATATTACCAATTTCTTAGATTATGTTGGAGAGCCTGCAAAACTTATACGTGTTGATTTAGGCTACAAAGTAATGAGTTTCTTGTTTATATTATTCATTCTTTCTTATTTACTGAAAAAAGAGTACTGGAAAGATGTGAAATATGGCAAATGGCGCGCTAAAGACTAACTAGTTACTAATTTCTGATACAATTAGTCAACACATTTAACAGCGCCTTTTTTGAAGGGCGCTGTTTTTTATTTTTTAAGGATAATAACCATGCTTACCAAACCCAATCCGGCCTCAACCACACTTTATGCCTCTGCTGAGGAGATGGAATCACACGTAGTGCGCTTCATCATGGCAGAAAAAAATATTGAAAGAGAGGTGGTTAACTTAAAAATCGACCAAATGCCTGAAGAAATTTTAGAGCTAAACCCTTGTCAATCCTTACCAACCCTGTTTGATCGCGGTATGGTTTTGTATGATTTATCTGTTATTACTGAGTACCTGGATGAACGTTTTCCGTTCCCGCCTTTGTTGCCAGTTGATCCAATTGAAAAAGCAGAGAAACGCTTATTAATTTTTAGATTTACACGCGCTGCAGGCTGTTGGTATGAACTAGTAAACACTATTCAAACTGGTAGTAAAAAGGAAGCAAACGAAGCAAGAAAAATCTTATCAAGCAACCTGATTGAACTCATTCCTTTGTTTGCTTATCAAACTTATTTTAAAAGCGACGACATGACAATTGTTGACGCTTGTTTGGCGCCTTTATTATGGCGACTTAAAAAATTCGATATTGATTTAGGCGCTAAAGCCAAACCAATTCACGCTTACGCCAACCGATTGTTTAGTAAAGACAGCTTTAAAGCAAGTCTGACTGACTGCGAGAAAGAATATAACGCATAAACTCTATGGCAACAGTCTCGGTAGCACCCTACTTAATTCGTGCCTACCATCAATGGATGGAAGACTCTGAGCTAACACCTCATATCCTGGTTGACTGCTCAAAAGAAAACGTTATTGTTCCAAGCCCCTATATTCAGCAAGGGAAAATAGTGCTTAATATTGCCAGCGAAGCTACTAGCAATTTACTGATCAACAATGAAACCGTATCATTTAAAGCGCGTTTTGATGGAAAACCTCAAACCATTAGTGTGCCCACTAGCGCGATATTAACTATATACGCAGGTGAAAATGGCGAAGGAATGTTTTTTGAGACAGGCATTGAAAAGCCAGATCAAGACAAAGAGCAAAAGCCGAACCTAACGCTACTTGACTAAATCAAGCGCCGCCTTAACAAAATCATCTTGATTGTCTTTGTTAAAAACCACAACATTGGCCTCAGTGTAGCGTCGAATTGCTTGTGCATTATCTAGGTTGTTACTAGTCATTTGATTTAGAACTAGCATGATTACGTCCAGCTTATGCATTTTGGCCGCACTCAAACTGAGCAGGGCTTGATTAATCGCACCAAGTTCATCTTTAACAACAATCACCACACTCAAACCGAGCGCTAGCGCCAAATCTGCGTTAAGAAGTTGTTCTGCAATAGGTGAATATAATCCGCCTGCACCTTCAACAATAACAAAATCCTGAGAATTGTCTGAATGAGACGCGCAAACCAAGTTATCTAATGTGACTTTAACACCTTGATCTATACTAGCCTTTTCTCCACTGACGCAGGCTTTAAACTGAAATCTACAAACTTGTTCTATTTTTTGAGGTTGGGCGCACGCATTGTTTAATAAAGTTGCGTCTTTTGGCACTAAGCCTTGTGGCGTTATTAAGCAGTCGCTTTCAATAGGCTTTCTAACTACTACATGGTATTTTGAGTTCAATGCATGAATGAGATGAGTGGCGATAAATGTTTTGCCAACATCTGTGCCACTACCACTAATAAACAATCCTTTCATGGTTAATAATTTTAACAGCAAAAATGTATAATACTACCCATGCATAACAACCTGAAAACCAAATTCTGTGGAATGTCGTTAGACTCGCCGATTGTTTTACTTTCTGGTTGTGTTGGTTTTGGCGAAGAATACACTCGTATTCAAGGATTTTCTAATGCAGATGTAGGCGCTATTTGTCTTAAGGGAACCACTTTAGAGCCTCGTCTTGGCAATATTCCACACAGAGTTACAGAAACCCCTAGCGGTATGATTAATGCCATTGGTTTACAAAATCCTGGTGCCGACGCTGTTATTAACAACATCATGCCAAATTTAGACAAAAACGAAACCCGGTTTATTATTAATATTTCCGGCTCTTCGGTTGAAGAATACGGGGAAATCGCTAAGCGTTTTGATGATACTGACATTGATGCTATTGAAATTAACATCTCTTGTCCAAATGTTAAAGAGGGTGGTGTTGCCTTTGGTAACGATCCTGATATGTCTTATCGCGTGGTTGAGATTTGCCGACAAAATACAAACAAGCCCTTAATCACCAAGCTTTCTCCTAACCAAACTGATATCGCTCATAGCGCGCAACGCTGTATTGATGCGGGCACCGATGGTCTAGCAGTGATTAATACACTAATGGGTATGGCTATTGACACACAATCTCGCACACCAATCATTGGCAATAACCAGGGTGGTTTATCGGGCCCAGCCATTAAGCCGATTGCCCTACTCAAGGTACATCAAGTCTATCAAGTCAGTAAACATCACAATGTGCCGATTATTGGCCAAGGTGGCATTGCCACCGTGAATGACGCATTAGAGTTTATTATTGCTGGTAGTGCAACGGTTGGTATTGGTACTTCACTATTTTACGATCCACTTGTGTGCAACAAAATTAACGACGGTATTAGCCAATACCTGATTGACAACAAGCTAAATAGCATTAATGATCTGGTTGGCACTTTAGAGCTTAACTCAGCAATATCACAATGCGATATCGACACAGATAAATAAATAAATAACATTCTTATGAATTCAGAATATAACGCTCAATCTATTGAGTCCGAAGCCCAAAAATATTGGAAAGAACACAAGTCTTTTGAAGTGATTGAAGACACGTCAAAAGAAAAATATTATTGCCTAAGTATGTTTCCTTACCCTTCGGGTCGCCTACACATGGGCCATGTTCGAAATTACTCGATTGGAGATGTAATTTCTCGTTATCAAAAAATGCAGGGAAAAAATGTGATGCAGCCAATTGGTTGGGATGCGTTTGGATTGCCCGCTGAAAATGCCGCCATAAAAAACAAAGTTGCGCCCGCCAAGTGGACTTATGAAAATACTGATTACATGCGTCAGCAATTAACGGAACTTGGGTTTGGTTATGACTGGTCTCGTGAGTTGGCAACGTGTCACCCAGAATACTACCGCTGGGAGCAGTGGCTGTTTGTCAAGCTGTTTGAAAAAGGCTTGGTTTACAAGAAAAATGCCATTGTTAACTGGGATCCGGTTGATCAAACCGTGTTGGCTAACGAGCAAGTGATTGATGGGCGTGGCTGGCGCTCTGATGCGCTAATTGAGAAAAAGGAAATCTCGCAGTGGTTTATGCGCATCACTGATTATGCAGACGAATTGTTGAATTCACTAGACGACTTAAACAAATGGCCAGATGCGGTTGTCACCCAACAAAGAAACTGGATTGGCAAGTCGACAGGTTTAGAAATTGACTTTTCCAGAGGCGACTCTAACGCCCTAAGAGTCTATACCACTCGCCCAGATACACTCATGGGTGTAACCTATTTAGCGGTTGCTGCCGAACACCCTTTGGCGCTTGAAGCTGGACTAAATAATGCCGCTGTACAAGCCTTTATTGAAGAATGCAAGACCATGGAAACCACAGAGGCTGCCATGGAAACCATGGAAAAGAAAGGCGTTGATTCTGGATTAAAATGCACACACCCTATCACCGGCGAAGCTGTACCCATTTGGATTGCTAACTTTGTACTAATGGGTTACGGTACCGGTGCTGTCATGAGTGTTCCTGCACATGATGAACGTGATTATGACTTTGCTAAAAAATACAACATTGAAATCAAGCAAGTTATTAACGAAGAGAATAATGTTGAAGAGGGTGCAATTACCGCAAAAGGTATTTTGTTTAACTCGGGTGAATTTGACGGCTTGGACTTTGATCAAGCTTTTGAGGCGATTGCAAGCACATTAAGCAATAAAAATCTAGGTGAGAAAAAGACCAATTTCCGCCTGCGTGATTGGGGTGTTTCACGTCAGCGTTACTGGGGCTGCCCTATTCCAATTGTGAACTGCCCAAGCTGTGGCTCAGTAGCTGTACCGGAATCTGACCTGCCTATCAAGCTACCAGAAGATGTTGTGTTTGATGAGGCTGGTGGGTCGCCCATTAAAAAAATGCCTGAATTCTACAAAACCAATTGCCCGAGCTGTGGCGAAGCTGCAGAACGCGAAACCGACACTTTTGACACCTTTTTTGAATCTTCTTGGTATTTTGCACGCTACACCTGCAAGGATAATGATACCGCCATGCTGGATGAGCGTACAAAGTACTGGCTTAAAGGCGGTGTTGATCAGTATATTGGTGGCATCGAACATGCAATATTACACTTGCTTTATGCTCGATTCTTTAACAAACTATTACGTGACGAGGGCTTGGTTGAAAATGATGAGCCGTTTAACAGTCTATTAACACAAGGCATGGTGCTTAAAGATGGTGCCAAAATGAGTAAATCAAAAGGCAACACAGTTGACCCGGCTGAAATGATTGAAAAATATGGTGCTGACACAGTCCGTTTGTTTATTTTATTCGCCGCACCACCAACACAAGATCTAGAATGGAGCGATTCTGGTCTTGAGGGTTCGTATCGTTTTGTTAATAAAATTTACCGCTTGGTTAATAGCTTAGTAGACGACACTAAAACAAATACTGTTGGTTCGCTGTCAATAGACCTGTTGAGTAAAGAGCAAAAGGCTATCCGTCAAAAAGCCCACCAAACCCTGGGAAAGATAACAGATGACATGTCACGCAGACACTCTTTTAATACAGCAATTGCTGCGTTAATGGAGCTTAGCAACACCCTGGCTAAATTCACAGACACCGACGAACAATCAATGGCGGTGCGCACTGAATCAATTAACATTATTCTTAGATCACTCAGCCCAATTACGCCACACATTTGCCATTATTTATGGGGTGCGCTAGGCAATGAGACCGCTATTATTAATGAGGCTTGGCCAAGTGTTGATGAATCAGCATTAGCGCAAGACGAGGTTCAAATTATTATTCAAGTAAATGGCAAGTTACGTGCAAAACTCATGATTGACGCTAACTTGGATAAAACTCAAGTTGAGTCACAGGCATTAGCTGATGAAAACGTACTTAAATTTACCAATGGAAAAAACGTGATTAAGGTGATTGTAGTGCCAAATAAGCTGGTTAATATTGTTGTTAAATAATACTTAGGTCAATACCGCTAAACCCATTCCTATTGCTGCGCAAATACCTAAAACAGAGATAATACCAATCTTGTATCGATACATCGCCACAAAGGCTGCGATACCGATTAATACAACAACATAATCCAAACTACCATTTTCCAAGAACATAACATTCATCGCAAAAAACACGGCCAGGTTTAAAATCACGCCAACCACTGCAGCAGTTACGGCCGAGAGTGGGGCGCTAAATTTCAAGTCACCCCTGGTTGCTTCGACGCCTGGGCCACCTAAAAAGATAAACAAGAATGAAGGCAAGAAGGTGAATAGCGTAGCGACTGATGCACCAGCAAAACCTGCCAATAATAAAGCCTCTGGGCCAAATATCTCTTTAGTCCAAGCACCAACAAAACCTACAAATGCCACCACCATAATTAGTGGCCCTGGTGTTGTTTCGCCGAGTGCCAAACCATCCATCATTTGTGTACTGGTTAACCAAGCATATTGATCAACACCGCCTTGATATATATATGGTAGCACTGCATAAGCACCACCAAAAGTCACTAAGGCTGCTTTAGTAAAGAATTCACCCATATCGTGTAACACTGGATCACTTAATAGATTCATTACTACCAGACCAATTGCAACTCCAACAGCGGTAAAACTAATTAATCGAGACCACTTAAATTTCGCATGATTTGGTATTGGTGTGTTATTATCAATCAACGCTGGACCGTAATCTTCTTGACTAGCGCCATGGTGAGCACTCATCGTAAATGTTTCGGGTGAAAATCGGGAGCCTAAATAACCAATTAATGCCGCTGTAAGAACAATATATGGAAAGGGTGTTTGTAGTGAAAATATTGCAATAAATGCTAGCACTGCTATTGCCTTTAAAGTATTGTTAGATAAAGCTTTGGAGCCAATACGGTATGCAGCAAATAAAACAATGGCCGTTACTGCTGGCTTGATGCCATACAAAATACCAGATACTGCGCTAACATCACCATAAGTTAAATAGACCCATGTGAGTGTACTCAAAATAAACAAAGAGGGCAGAACAAACAATACGCCGGCAATAATACCGCCCCTAACGCCAAACATTAACCATCCAATATAGGTGGCCAATTGTTGTGCTTCAGGGCCTGGCAAGACCATAGTGTAATTTAATGCGTGTAAAAAACGATGCTCAGATATCCACCTTCTTCTTTCTACCAATTCTTGGTGCATCATCGAAATTTGCCCAGCAGGACCACCAAAACTAACAAAACCCAGCTTAAGCCAGTAAAGGAAAAATTCTACAAAACTAGGTAGTTTAGGCCGCTCTTTCATGATTTACTCTCAAAAAAAAACTTGTTAACCTCTGCACGTCTTATGCAGAAACTAACAAGGTTGAAATGTATTAAACCTAATTGTAGATAGTTTTATTTATTTGACATTAGTCCATCAATAATTGGCGTTAACATAATATCCATCACATCAACCATATAACTACCTTTATATACCAACGTGGTGTCATTTTGTAAAAATGCCGTTGCTTCTGATGGTAGTTTGTCTGCTACACCTTGCAAATCAACACCGTCAATACGTACAGTAGTAACCACTAAAGAGTCTTCTGGCGAAGGCACCGCTTGACCGCTAAATGGGTTAGATGTATCTACTAATGGAATGCGGTGAAAATTAATGTGTGTGTTGTCAAACTGTGGTGTGATAAACTCAACATAATCCTGCATACGATCTAGGATAATTTCTGTTACTTGCTCTGGTGTGTAAGGACGCTCAGAAGTATCTCGGTGAATTTTTTGAATCCACTCAATGTTCACTGATGGTACAACACCAACCAACAAATCAACCTGACTTGCAACATCTGAATTATCCGTTTTAACACCGCCGTGAAGACCTTCATAAAACATAATATCTGTCCCTGTCTCGATATCCTCCCATGGAGTGAATTGACCTGGATTAAGGTTAGTGCCTAAACGCGCATTGTGCTCAACAGCCTCTTCATCAGAGTGAATGTAATATCGCTTTTGACCCGTGCCATCTGCTCCGTATTGTTTAAATAGCGACTCTAATTTATCAAAATGGTTGGCGTTTTCTGCAAAGTGGGTTAGCACCTTACCTGCTGCACGTGATTTATCAACCTCAACTTTCATATCTGCGCGTTCAAACTTATGAAAGCTGTCGCCTTCCACCACACAAACATTTAATTTTTTCTGATCGAAAATTTTCTCAAATGCTTTTTTTACGAAAGTTGTTCCTGCACCTGATGAACCGGTAACTGAAACAACGGGATGTTTTGTTGACATAATGTAACTCCTTGTTAAATAATAATAATGTGTTAAAAATCTAGGTTATCTACTGAGAGCGCATTTTCTTCAATAAAGTTTCTTCTTGGCTCTACTTCGTCACCCATTAAGGTTGAAAAAACCTCGTCTGCGACAATCGCATCTTCGATCTTCACTTTTAGTAATATCCGGTTTTCTGGATCCATGGTAGTTTCCCAAAGCTGTTCTGGGTTCATCTCACCCAAACCCTTATAGCGCTGGAAACTTTGTCCTTTTTTAGCATCTTCTATTAAGAAGTTGACTGCTTGACTAAAATTTTTAACCTTGGTTTCTTTGCCTTTCTTCTCAACATAGGACTCTTCGTTGATAACGCTTTCAATATTTTCTGAGAATTTTTCAATACTCTTGCAATCAGAAGACTCAAAAAAAGCTTGCTCTAAGTAATCAGTATCGGTCACTACACCATATACGGTTAGCTTATGCTCTACTTGTTTGGTTTTATCATTAAATACAACTGTGTGTTTTTGTGCTGGCGTTTGATCTTGGATTAGCAGTTGCTGTATTTGTACACACCAATCTTTAACTTTTTTGCTATCTTTTAGGCTTTTGAGTGGCGTTGACCTGGCAATCGCTCGCATTAACGCTGGATTAAATTTTTTAGATAAACGCTCAATAATTGAGTTAATTTGATAGTATTCTTTTACCGCAGTCTCTAGCGCTATGCCTGAAATTGCTGGTGCTGAAGTATTAGTAAATAAGTGCGCATCATTTACTGCCTCCTGTAGGATAAAGTCATTTAACTCTTGGTCATCTTTCAAATAGCGCTCTTGTTTACCTTTTTTAATTTTATATAGTGGTGGTTGGGCAATATACAAATAACCATTTTCAACCAACTCTGGCAGATATCGATAAAAGAAAGTTAATAATAAGGTTCGAATATGGGCGCCATCTACGTCGGCATCTGTCATGATGACGATCTTGTGGTATCGTAATTTTTCAATATCGTACTCTTCCTTGCCGATACCACAACCGAGTGCGGTAATAAGCGTCCCTACCTCGGCGGATGAAAGCATTTTTTCAAATCGCGCTTTCTCAACATTTAAAATCTTACCCTTAAGTGGTAAGATTGCCTGTGTGCGTCGATCACGGCCTTGTTTGGCTGAACCACCTGCAGAATCACCCTCCACCAGGAAGATTTCTGATTCTGCTGGGTCTTTGGTTTGACAATCGCTCAATTTTCCCGGTAGGCCGGCGATATCAAGTGCGCCCTTACGACGAGTCATCTCTCTGGCTTTTCGTGCTGCATCACGAGCACGCGAAGCCTCTAAAATCTTACCAACTATAATTTTAGCTTCGTTAGGGTTCTCTAATAAGTAGTCACCCAGCTTTTCATTTAAAGCGGACTCAACAGGTGCGCGTACCTCTGATGAAACCAGTTTGTCTTTGGTCTGTGATGAAAATTTAGGATCTGGCACTTTAACAGAAACAATAGCGGTAAGCCCTTCACGGGTATCTTCGCCCGTGATTGAGGCTTTCTCTTTCTTAGCCATACCGGAATTATCGATATAGTTGTTTAGAGTTCGCGTCAAAGCCCCTCTAAAACCTGCCAGGTGAGCACCACCATCACGCTGTGGGATGTTGTTAGTAAAGCAATAAATACTTTCTTGATAAGCATCACTCCACTGCAGCGCAACGTCAATAACTATATCGTCACGCTCAGCAGAAATTGCAATAATATCATTATGAATTGGGGTTTTTGATTTGTTAAGGTGTTCAACAAAAGCAGTAATACCACCCTCATATTTGAACACATCCTTACGCTGTGTTGCAAGTTCCTCGATTTCAATATGTACACCTGAATTTAAGAACGAAAGCTCCCGTACTCGATTAGCTAATATGTCGTATTTAAATTCTGTAATAGCAAAAACTTCAGGGCTTGGTTTAAAGTGAATGGTTGATCCGGTTTTGTCAGATTTTCCAGTGACCTTCATCGGTGCATCAGGTACGCCCAACGTATAGCTTTGCTCATGAACCTCACCAGAACGATAAACAGTCAGGTGGACCGTTTCAGACAAAGCGTTAACCACCGACACACCTACACCATGTAAACCACCAGATACTTTATAAGAGTTGTCATCAAACTTGCCTCCCGCATGGAGCACAGTCATAATAACTTCTGCAGCAGACACGCCTTCTTCTGGATGAATATCAACTGGAATACCACGACCATCATCGCTAACAGAAACAGACTGATCTTCATGAATAGTAATATTAATTTTAGAACAGTGTCCGGCTAAAGCCTCATCGATTGCATTGTCAACAACCTCAAATACCATGTGATGCAGACCGGTACCATCGTCGGTATCTCCAATATACATTCCAGGACGTTTTCTAACCGCATCTAAACCCTTTAAAACTTTAATATTAGAGGCTTGATATTCTGTTGCTTGATCTTCAGACATTAGCGCTTGAAAAAAATAAATTTATTATACCACGACACTTACAATTTTCTGCTTATCATCGGTATTTTTTTTAATTTATTGTATGGCTTGAATGTGTTGTTTTTAAAGGGATAATGTAAAAAATATCTTGTTGTTTAAGCAAACTAATTTATTTGTTTAATGACGCCGTCATTAATCTGAAAAACAAGCGTATTTACAAGATCAAATGTTGTCATCTTATGACCAATATCAGTCATAAAAGTTTGAACTTTTAGATCTTGTAAATATTTCAAAATAAGGTTAATTTTTTTATCGTCTAATTCAGAAGATAAATCATCAATTAAAACAATTGGCTTTATATTAAGATTTATCAACAACAAAACCTGTGTTAACCAAAAAATAATTGATAGAGTTTTTTGTTCTCCTCTTGATAAAAAACATTCTTTTTTATCATTAAAGACAAAGTTAATATTGGCTTTATGTGAGCCGTAATTTAAATATTTAATCTTTAAAAGGTTTTGTTTGCTTTTGTTTAAGTATTGATAAATACTTTGTTCATCAACACCATCTACTTCTTTTGGCCAACCTGTAGAAAATTCATAATCAAATTTATCCAGTGACTCAATTAAAACATCTAATGATTTAGATTGATTAGAAAGTGAAGTTTGCTTTAACTGCTGTAAATAAGTTTGTCGTTCTTTATTAATTGTAGCTGAAACTTTAGATAATTCCATAAACCAAAAATCTAATTCATTAGGTTGATTATTTATCAACAAAGTGTTGATGTTTTTTAATACTTTGTTATAGGTTTTAAAAAATTTAACAAAGTCTTGTTTCACGTGAAACACGCCCCAATCTAAATAAGATCGTTTATTTTTAGGCGTGCCGTTAACAATAAACCCTTTATCTGGTGTAATAATTTGAATAGGTAATATCTGACTTAATTGTGAAGTGTTATTGATTCTTTTCTGGTTAACGCTTATGGTGTTTTTATTTTTAGATTTTTCTAGTTTAATTATATTATGGTTGACTTGGGCACTTATTTGAAATTGATCACAACCAAATCCAATCACTTCTTTAATCGTTTTAGTTTTAAAAGAACGATTATGGCCTAAATAATAGACAGCCTCTATCAAACTGGTTTTACCTTGAGCATTATTAGCAAAAAAAATATTAATCCCTTTAGAAGGGGTAATGTATTGATTCGATAAATTACGAAATTGGTGAATAGATAATTTATCAATAACAGCCATATAAGAATCTAAATTTAATTATTGATTAAATCCTCATAGGCATAACAACATATTGATAAGTTTCATCATCAATACTACTTAGCAAACAAGATTGGTTTTCACCGCCAGGTACCACCATATTAATCTCATTAGTAGTTAATTTTTCTAAAATAGAAATTAAGTAATGAATGTTAAAAGCTATTTCAATCTCTTTGTTAAAATTTTTAATAGTAAATTGAGTTTTAGCTTGACCTCTTTCTGAATGTGAAAATATATTGAGTTTAGAATCTTTAAAAACTAATTTAACGCCTTTAGTGCGTTCCTCAACAAAAATAGAAGCTTGTTGTAAACTACTTAAGAATTCTTGTCGATCAATTACTATTGTGTTTTCATAATCAGTAGGGATTACCTGAGCGTAATTTGGGAAATTACCATCGATTAAACGACTAATTATTGTTGTGTTATCACTTACTAAATAAAAATAATTTTCTGAAAGATGAATGTCAACTTCATCGTGTTCATATTTATTGAGTAATTTTGTAAGTTCTAAAACCGCCTTTCTTGGAAGGATTACAGTTTTTTTATGTTCTAAGGTATTGGTTTGTTTAATTTCACCAATCGATAAACGATGACCATCTGTTGCAACAACTGTAATACTATTTTGATCAACTTCGAAATATAAGCCATTTAAATAGGCACGAATATCTTGATTACCCATTGAAAAAGAAGTGTTTTCAATTAATGCTTTTAAAGCATTACGTTTTACTTTAATTACATCTGAATTTTCAATTTTAGGCAGTGATGGAAAATCTTGATGATTAAAAGTATTAAGCTCAAAAGAGTTGTTGTTAGTTTTAATATAGATTTTAGATTCTTCAATGATAAATTGAATAATTGTTTCTTCTGGAAGTTTTCTAATAATATCTATTAGATCTTTTGCATAAACAGTAAAGCTAATTTCTTCTTGTGTATTAATAGAATGCGAGGCACGTAATTCTATTTCCATATCTGTTGTTGTTAATGTCAGTTGATTGTTATTTAATTGAATTAATACATGAGATAGAATTGGTAGTGTTTGTTTTTTTTCAACAACACCAATAACTGTTTGCAAAGGTTCTAGTAATTCTCTAACGGTTAGTTGTGTGTTCATCACAAATTCCTTTTTATTAAATAATTATTGTTATTATTAGGCGTCATTTTTTTTGTTAATAACTAATTTTTTTCTTTATAAAACAGTTTGTTAAGTTGTTGATAATGGTTAATGTATTTTATGTAAAAACTATAGTCTTATGTTTATAAATTATGAGGAATCGCGAAGTTATTAAGTTGTTAACAATTGCCTGTAAAACTTTTATTGTATAGTGTTTATAAGTTAGCTAATTTTAGTTTAATTAAATCGTAGTCATTCTTTGTTGTTGCCACTTCTAGAAGTTTTTTCTCTATTTTGTCAATGCTATGCAATACAGTGGAATGGTCTCTATTTCCGAAATTTTTTCCAATATTTGCTAAAGATAAAGAGGTGAATTCATGAGAGAGGTATATGGCCATTTGCCTAGCCAGTACAGTATGTTGTTTTCTACTTTTTGAAATAAGATCTGACACAGTAATCGCATAATGTTTTGAGGTTTCTTTTTGTATGTCATTGATATCAATATTACTAACTAGTGGCTTGATTAAATCACCTAGAGCACTTTCAACAACTTCTTTAGAGATGAAAGAATGATCGATTTTAGAGAAGTCAACAAAGGCTTTGAGCTTGAGTAGCGCACCCTCTAAATCTCTAACGTTAGAGGTAATGTGTCCAGCAATAAACAACGCAACATCATCTGATAAATTGATGTTAATTTTTTCGTCATGAGCTTTCTTGAGTAGTATTGCTGCACGCATTTCTAGTTCTGGGGGGGACAACTCTAATGTTAGTCCTTGGGAGAATCTAGTTTTTAGTCTTTCTTCTACATTTTTAAATTTTTTAGGTGGCTGATCGCATGTAAAAATAATTTGTTTTTTTGTTGTAAATAAAAAATTAAAGATGTGAAAAAATTCTTCTTGTGATTTTTCTTTATTTGCAATAAGGTGAATGTCATCTACAAGAAGCAAGTCGGCCGATTGATAGTATTGCTTGATATTTTCGATTGAATCATGTCTTAAACTGGAAGTGATGTTCTTAACAAAATCCATTAATGGTACATAGATGACTTTGGCATTAGGTTTTTTTTCTTTGACGAGGTGACCAGCAGCCTGCATTAGATGTGTTTTTCCCAAGCCAGAGCCACCATAAATAATAAAAGGGTTATAAGGAGATGATTTGATATTTTCTGCAATTTGTCGAGTGGCGCCATAGGCAATTTGGTTGGCATTGCCTAGCACTAGGTTGTCAAAGGTGTATTCTGGAAACAGTGGTGTGGTGTGTTGTCTTGGTGTTGTGGTTGTAGGTTGGGTTGCAACACTAATATATATTTTAAGTTTTTTGTTGTGCTGTGAAACAGCGCTTCTTATTTCTTGTTTTAAGTTTTTATTGACATAGTTTTTAACCGATGTACTTGGCGCTAAAAGTGAAAGTTTGGAACCGTCTTCGATGGCTTTTAAGGGCTGTACCCAGATGCTAAAAATTGTTAAAGGCAGCGTGTCTTTTAAAGTGTTTAGGCATTTTTCCCAGGTTTTTGACATAGGTTTTTATTTAGAAAAGAAATAAGAAGAAGGTGTAGATTTTGCCACTATTTCTTACCTTAAGATTAGCTTTAATTTAAAATTAATAATGATATACTAAAGCTTTAGTTTTTGCACAGGAGTTGTACATATGGGGACCATTGAAAGGATTTTTGAAAAGGTATTGTGGAACTCTCGCCTCATGGTTTTAGTGGCTGTTCTGGCTTCGATATTATTGTCGTTACTTTTATTTGTCATCACAGCAGTAGATGTTGGCAGTTTGTTGTCTCATGCTGGTGATTATATGAGCGCATCTGGTGAAGAAAGGAAAGCATTAAAGATTGAGATGGTGGCACATACGGTTGGTGCTATTGACGGTTTTTTGTTGGCTACAATTTTAATGATTTTTGCCCTAGGTTTGTATGAGTTATTTATTAGTGATATTGATGAAGCCAAGGAGAGCGGGCAATCATCAAAGGTGCTGGTAATCAATTCATTAGATGACTTGAAGTCAAAATTAGCCAAAGTAATCCTTATGATTCTGGTGGTGACGTTCTTCGAGGTGTCTTTGTCAATGAGCTTTGCTAACGCACTTGATTTGGTATATTTTTCATTAGGCATTTTAATGGTTTCTTTGGCGCTTTATTTTGGCTCAAAATCAAAGCACTGATTGATTTTTATAGACAAATAGCGTAACATTGCTCCTTTTTTTATAGCGAATTATTATTATGCGTCAAACAATTGTTGCAGGAAACTGGAAAATGAACGGCTCTAAAGAGTCGGTTAGTAATTTAGTAACCGGTATTTTGGCTGGTATGGCAGAGGTTCAATCAAAGGTTATTGTGTGTGCACCATTCCCTTATTTGTCAGAAGTTGAAGCGCTGTCAACACATTCACAATTGCATACAGGCGCACAAAACCTTAATGTAAATGCTTCAGGCGCTTATACAGGTGAAGTGAGTGCTGACATGATTAAAGATTTTGGTGTAGAGCATGTTATTGTTGGTCACTCTGAACGTAGAAGTCTATACGGTGAGAGTGATGACGTTGTAGCGGAAAAAGTGAAAGTTGCTTTGGATAATGGCCTTACGCCATTGTTTTGTATCGGTGAACTGTTAGAGGAAAGAGAGTCAGGCAGTACTGAGGCTGTGGTTTCTAGACAGATTGATGCAGTGATTGATCTTGTGGGAATTGAGGCTTTTAGAAATATCATTGTAGCCTATGAACCAGTTTGGGCAATTGGCACAGGCGTAACAGCAACCCCGCAACAAGCGCAGGATACACACGCTTTTATACGCAGTCTGTTGGCAGGCCATGATAGTGACATTGCTCAAGCAACACCGATTCTTTATGGCGGCAGCATGAATCCTGCGAATGCTGAAGAGTTGATTGCTTGCGAAGATATTGATGGTGGTTTAATTGGTGGCGCATCACTTAAAGCGGAAGATTTTTTACATATTTGTAAGGCGGGCTAGCAATGTCGTTTCAAGTAATTTTAATTATTCATGTTTTGTTGGCGTTGGGTTTGGTTGCTTTAATTCTGATGCAACATGGAAAAGGCGCTGACGCAGGTGCGGCTTTCGGTGCGGGATCAGCGGGCTCAGTCTTTGGTGCACGTGGTGCAAATTCATTTATCTATAAACTAACTGCAGGTGTTGCTACAGCATTTTTTGTAACCAGTTTAACTTTGGCTTATTTGGCAACTAACGAAGTCAGTACAGCTGATGAGCCGAAAAGTGTAATGGATACGGTGGTAGTAGAACCAATAACACCATCAGATTTGCCCATGATAGATACTAATACTGGCGACATTCCTAGCGAGTAATCTCTAAATCTTTTTGCCGATGTGGCGGAATTGGTAGACGCGCTACCTTGAGGGGGTAGTGAGCTACGCTCGTGCCAGTTCGACTCTGGCCATCGGCACCACTTATTTGTATGACAATATAATATAGCAAGTATAATAATAGCTTTATAGTTCAATAATTTTGAGAAGAATGAAAGCACTACCTATATTATTATTATTTTTAGTTACTAGTACCCATTCATTCTGGGATGGAAAAAACGCTAATTGGTCTCCATTTGGTTCTGGCACAGGTTATAACAATTCCGCTCCATGGGGTGGTAACTCTAATTGGAATCCTTTTGTAACGAGTGGGAAGTGGGGGCCAAAAAATGATGCTGCGAATCTAAGTCGTTATGGTGCGCGACCTCAGACATTAATGCAGTATAGAAAAGAACCTAGATTTACCCCTGTTTATCCTGTTCCCGTTTCTGAGAGAAGAATCAAGCCAAGTAACTGGTTAACTGATACTGACTTTGCATCGACCTTACAAGACTTTGGGTCTCATGGTAAAAATTTTATTGCCGATGAGTTCTCACCGTTTTCTCAATCTGTAGAATATGCTCGTACTAAGGCAGAGACGTTTGGTTTAGAGAGAGTGCTTCGTGATTATGCACCCTATAAAAAACAGGCAATTGGCACATCAGAGAATATTTATGGAAGGCAAGGCTATTCACTCTCACCGGCAGCCTCATCTACTCAACAAATAGATAATAAATAATAATTTTATCGACATAACATTAGCGTAATCTAATTTGAAGGTTCGTTTATTCGATATTACAATTTACAACCCTTGTATTCAAATGTATTGAGTACTATTAACACAAGTAAGTAACTTTTGATATTTTTGTATTTATATAAAACTAATTAAAACAGTTAAAAAAGTATTTTATAAATGACCCAAGTTGCGTCAGATACTGTCAACATCTAAGTTATTTCTTTATTTCATATATTATTTTATAATTATATTATTGATTTATTATATTATTAGTGTATAATACTCATATCAGAGCAAATAAATCTGATTTTTAATATAACTAATCTTGGAGATTAACATGAAAAAAATTATCGCTATCGCTACTTTAGTAGCTGCTACATCAGCTTCAGCTGGTTTCTTTGGCAACAACAATGACTCTAACTGGGGTCCTTTCAACGGTTCTAACAACTGGGGTCCTTTCGATTCAGGTTCTAACTTTGGTCCAATGAACTCTGGTTCTAACTGGGGTCCTTTCAACGGTGGAAACAACATGGGTCCATTCAACGGTGGTTCTAACGCTGGTCCTTTCAATGGCGCTTCTAACTGGGGTCCATTTAAGGGTGGTAACAACTGGTTGAACAACACTGATTTCGGTCTTAAGTTTGATACTAAGAACTCTACAGACACTAACGCTTCTGGCGCTGCTGACGGTAAAGCAACTGGTGTTGCTGACGCTACAGCTAAAGGTGTAGCTGACGCTTACGCTAAAGGTCAAGCTGATGCATTCGCTAAGGCACAGGCTGACGCTTACGCTAAAGGTTTTGCTGATGCACAAGCTGCAGGTACTGCAACTTCAACTGACGTAGTTGCTAAGTAATTTATTACTTAACATCGCTAGCATTGTAAGTGACCTAAGCCTGGCTTAAGTCACTTATAAGCCAAGCTAAAAACCACCCGAGAGGGTGGTTTTTTATTGCGCGCTTGTAAAGCTTCCTTAATGATATGTTATTGGTTATAATTACAGTCTGAATATTGATATTTTATTGGTATTCATTCCTCTTTTCTATAACTAAATACATGGAGATAATTATGAAAACATTAATCAAAGCAGTGGCAATCACCACAGCAGTTGCAGCAACTTCTGCATCAGCTTTTTGGAACAACAATAATAACGGTTGGGGTGGTAACAACAATAACTGGGGTCCATTCAATGGTTCTAACAACTGGGGTCCATTTGATGGCGGCTCTAATATGGGTCCATTTGATGGCGGTTCTAACTGGGGTCCTTTTTCTGGTGGAAATAACTGGGGTCCATTCAACGGCGGTTCTAACGCTGGCCCTTTTTCAGGTGGCTCTAACTGGGGTCCTTTTAACGGCGCTAATAAATGGATGAACAACACTGACTTCGGTTTAAACTTTGATACTAAAAATACAACTGATACTAACGCTTCTGGCGCTGCTGATGGTAACGCTTCTGGTGTAGCTGACGCTACAGCTAAAGGTGTAGCTGACGCTTATGCCAAAGGTCAAGCAGATGCTTTTGCCAAAGGCCAAGCTGACGCTTATGCTAAGGGTTATGCAGATGCAATGGCTTCAGGTGCTGCAGATAACGCAAACCGTTACTACCGTAACAATGTTGCACCAGCTGCTGCAAGATAATTAATTAATTTAATTATTAATAAAAAGAGGTGTTTATACACCTCTTTTTTTCGCCCATTGTAATTACATTATAAATTGATAATATAATTAGTGTATAATGTTCAGTTAGAATTTTTTTGATTTTTGGGGAGGGTAAATAAAATGAAAACAATAATTAAACTATTTTTTAGTATCGCTTTATTAACATCTAGTATTGCTAGTGCGTCACCTTGGATGCCGTGGGATAACAATAGTAACAATAGTAATAACTTAATGGATTCTTGGATGCCATGGAATGGAAATTCTAATTCTAATTTCAATCCTTTCTCTGGTGGTAGTAATTTTGGCCCAATGGATGGCATGACCAACTGGGGTCCTTTTAACTCAGGATCAGATTTTGGACCAATGGATGGCATGACTAACTGGGGTCCGATGAACTCAGATGCTAACTGGGGTCCAATGAGTACAGTTAATAACTGGGTCAATGATACTGATGTTAGTCTTTATTTTAAAACTAACAATAAAACAGAGGGTACTGGCTATGCTAGAGCAGATAGTAAGTACGCAGGTGAATTACAAAATCGCATGTCCGGTCAAGGAAAAAACTACGCTATAGGCAATGCTGATCAGTATTACAAAGGTCAAATTGACAATTATGGAAAAGCCAGAGGCGAGGGTCGTTTCGAAGGTTATGGAAGACAAGGTTACTTAGGCTATGTGCCTGCTAAAGGTAATGACTTTCCTGCACCATCTTATTAAAAAATAAATACCAAATAACTGATTTTTAGATTGACTCAATCTTAGATTCCGTTATAATTTCAGCTTTATTCCTCGATAGCTCAGCTGGTAGAGCAACGGACTGTTAATCCGTTTGTCGGTGGTTCGAGCCCACCTCGAGGAGCCAATTAAATAAAGGCCTATCCTATGCGATAGGCTTTTTTTATGTCTGAGAGATATTGTTGAGCGCATTGGGTGCACACATTTATCGTAGACATGTTAGACAGAATTTGTAAGATTGATAAAGATAAAGTCATACCAATTCTAGACTAAAAGAGGCTATGTATAATGACAGAGATTATTAATAGGTAATGTAACTATCCTTTAAAATCTAATAATGTAAATTATGCTCCTACCCCTCGATTAATTAAATGAAAAAAACTATCCTTATAGTAAGCGTCATTGCTGCATTCATTGCCTTGCTGATATTATTTCTACCAAAAGCAAAACCAACAGACGTGGTAGTGATGTGGCATACTGGTTTGTATGACAAAAATTATGATTTAGTTGATAAGCATACCTCTATTACCTCAATTGACTATATTAAAAATAAAGGAGGTTTAGCAGAACTTATTAAAAACTACCAAGATAATGCCGTCAAAGAAGGTCGTGGACTAATTGAAATCATCAGTCACTCTATCAATGCCGATAAAGCAATTGTTAATTACAAGTCGTACTATCGTAAAACAGGTGCCACTGTATTTTTTCAAGATACACTTTTTTTAGAAGATGAAACATGGAAAGTAGCGCCGCAATTTTTAATTAAGGCTAGGTAAATTTACAGTTTTGCATTCACATCAAATAGGGTCTTTTATGTCTGGGTGTAAAATTTTAGCCACAATTGGTGCCTTATCTATTTACGACAACACTATGAAGAAACTAATTACAGTAATACTAACATTAACTCTTTTGCATTTTACTAATCAGGCGAGTGCTGGCAATCAAAAAACTTTTTATTACCCAACTGGCGAGGTTGGCCAGGTTCAGGAAATTGTTAATGGTAAAGCATCAAAAGTAACCTACTATCATAAGACCGGTGAAGTTAAAGAGGTTAACGAATTTGTTGATGGTCGACCATTAAAGGCTACCGTCTATAACAAGACTGGCAAAGTTAAGCTTGTTCAAGAGTACGCTGATGGCAAAATTTCAAAAACTACGCATCATCATAAGACAGGTAAAATTAAGGTAGTTCAATTTTCTAATGATAAGATTTCAAAAATAACCTACTATCATAAGACTGGTGAAGTGACTCAAATTCTAGATTTTGTTGATGGTAAAAAATCAAAAATAACTGACTATCACAAGAACGGAAAAGTTAAAAAAGTTAGAGATCTTTAAACTCTTTGAGAACGCTGATAGCAGTGCTAACTACGAAGCGTTCGTGATAATTATACTATCAAGCTGTTACTGTATAATTTAGCATCATGTCGTTGCCACCTAAAAATCTCCATTCTTACTCCAAATTTTGGCCTGATAAGAAAGGACTTGTGCCTGCACCATTGTTACCCATGTCTCGCAAAGAAATGGATGATTTGGAATGGGATAGTTGCGATATTATTATTATTACCGGCGATGCCTATGTAGACCACCCTAGCTTTGGTATGGCAATTATTGGTCGCCTGCTAGAGTCTCAAGGATTCCGTGTCGGGATTATTTCTCAGCCTGATTGGCATTCAGCTGATGACTTTCGTCAACTAGGAAAGCCCAATCTGTTTTTTGCTGTTGCATCTGGCAATATGGATTCTATGGTGAATCATTACACCGCTGAAAAAAGACCGCGTTCTGATGATGCTTATACAGCTGGTGGTGTAGCAGGTAAACGACCTGATCGTGCGACGACTGTTTACACGCAGCGCGCTAAAGAGGCTTTTAAGGGTATTCCTGTTATTATTGGTGGCATTGAAGCCAGTTTAAGGCGTATTGCACAATATGATCACTGGTCACAAACCATTCGTCGTTCTATCTTGCCTGATTCCAAGGCAGATTTACTACTTTTTGGTAATGCTGAGCGCGCTGTGGTTGAGGTGGCGCACCGAGTTGCAGCGGGCGAAG
Source organism: uncultured Candidatus Thioglobus sp. (assembly GCA_910595805.1). Next base: position 70,084 of record CAJVCK010000003.1, read on the forward strand.
ATATTAAGCAAATTACTGATATTCGTGGTACGGCTTATATGCGCCAAGGTATTCCTGAAGGTTGGACAGTTTTAGATTCAAGTGAGATTGATACTGATAAAAGTTTAGATCATCCACAAACTGATCCTTATGCAGATACATCTGCCAAGGATAAGCAAGGTTGTGGAGATAAGAATAACCAGGGCAAACCTAGCGCAATTAATCCTAATCAGGGGGCGGTTCAGGTGATTGATTTTAACCATCGGACCAAAGGCTTAAAGCGAGAAAGCACGGTGATTCGCCTACCTTCTTTTGAGCAAGTGGCAAATGATCGTTATCTGTATGCACATACGTCACGCGTATTTCATTTAGAAACAAATCCGGGCAATGCGAGAGCTTTAGTGCAGCGCCATGGTGAACGAGATGTTTGGTTAAATCCGCCACCGATTCCTTTATCTATGGAAGATTTCGATAGCGTCTTTGAATTGCCCTATACACGCCATCCACATCCTGCTTATGGCGATTTAAAGGTTCCTGCCTTTGACATGATCCGGTATTCAATTAATATTATGCGTGGTTGTTTTGGTGGCTGTACTTTTTGCTCTATTACCGAACATGAAGGTCGCATTATTCAAAGTCGCTCTGAAGACTCTGTGATTCGTGAAATTGAGACTATCCGCGATACAGATGAAGAATTTAAGGGCAATATCTCTGATCTTGGTGGACCAACGGCCAATATGTACCGCTTGCAGTGTAAAGACACCAAAATAGAATCTGCCTGCCGGCGTCTTAGCTGTGTCTATCCTGGTATTTGTCCAAATCTGGGGACCGATCATAAACCACTGACTAAATTGTACCGACGTGCACGCAAACTAGAAGGTGTTAAGCGTGTTTTTATTGCCTCAGGTCTGCGTTATGATTTGGCAGTTCGTGATCCTGAATATATCAAAGAATTGGTCACTCATCATGTAGGTGGGCGTTTGAAAATTGCACCTGAACATACTGAAGAAGACACTTTATCAAAAATGATGAAGCCAGGTATTGGCTCTTATTATCAATTTAAAAAACTGTTTGATCGTTATTCTAAACAGGCAGGAAAAGAACAGTATTTAATTCCTTACTTTATCTCATCACACCCTGGCACCAGTGACAAAGACATGCTAAATCTAGCGCTTTGGTTAAAGCGTAATGACTTTAAGCCTGATCAAGTACAAGCCTTTATTCCTACTCCTTTGGCAATAGCCTCCGCCATGTATCACACTGAATTAAGCCCACTGAAGAAAATTACGCGAAATTCAGATTCGGTAAAAACTCCACGTAGTGGGCAACAACGAAAATTACATAAAGCATTTTTGCGCTACCACGACCCTAAAAATTGGGATGTATTACGTAAAGCGTTAAAGCGAATGGGGCGCAGTGACCTGATAGGTAATAAAGAGTATTGTTTAGTGCCTTATACTAAAGTGAGTGGTACATCAAAACCACAGCACTCACGAAGAAGAAGCAATGACCTTCATCATCGTATTCCTGTGAGAAAACAGTCTAAAAAGCGATAGAGGAAGGTAATATTTCTAGACGTGATTTAAGGGGTTTTTTATTGTTCAAAAAGAACTTTATTGTTGGTAAAAATACCTATAATAGCAATCACTCAGCGCTGAGGGGGAGAGCGAAGAAGCGTCTTGTGCTTTAGAGTACAACTTAGTGTTGAGACTATCTTAAACGTTAGCAAGCCTTGTAACTGCTTGTTCAATATTATCCATACTGGTGGCAAACGAAAAACGCACATAACCTGGCGCACCAAAGGCTGAACCTGGCACCAAGGCAATATTAAGCTTTTCTAAGCAATAAGTTGAAAACTCAACATCGTCTTTGAGTCCTAGACGTTTGATCAATCCTTCGACCCTAGGGAAAGAATAAAACGCACCTTGTGATCTTGGACACTCAATGCCATCAATGGCATTGAGTGCATTAACGATATATTCATGACGCTCTTCGAACGCTGCCACCATAGTGCCGATAATGCTTTGATCGCCATTTAAGGCTTCTAATGCTGCCGCCTGGGCGATAGAGCAAGGATTTGAGGTTGATTGTCCTTGAATTTTTTTCATGGCTTTAATGATGACCTCAGGGCCTGCGCCATAGCCAATGCGCCAGCCGGTCATCGCATAGCCTTTTGATACGCCGTTAAGAATGATAGTGCGATCTTTAAGTGTAGTGTCGGCCATCACAATGTTAATAAAGTCATCATCGCCCCAACGAATATGTTCATAAATATCATCAGTAATAATTAAAACATGAGGGTGGTTTTTGAGTACATTTGCGAGTGCTTTTAGTTCGTCTTTTGTATAAACAGCACCGGTTGGATTGGAAGGGCTATTCATTACAAATAATTTAGTATTGCTATTAATACTGGATTCTAATTGCTCGGGCGTGATTTTAAAATCTTGCTCCAGGCCTGTTTCTACAATCACCGGTGTGGCATTTGCCAAAGTTACCATATCTGGATAACTAACCCAATAAGGTGCTGGAATAATAACTTCATCGTCCTTGTCTAAGACTGCTTGACAAAGATTATAAAATACTTGCTTACCACCGGATGAAACCATCACCTCAGTGGCTGAGTAATTTAGGTTGTTCTCACGTTTAAATTTGTCGATAATGGCATTTTTTAGATCGGGTGTTCCGTCAACAGCAGTGTAGCGTGTTTGGCCGTTTTGGATAGCGCTAATGCCTGCTTGTTGGATATTTGCTGGTGTATCAAAGTCAGGTTCGCCGGACCCCATTGGGACAATTTGAATACCTTGAGCTTTTAATTCATTGGCTTTTGCTGTAACAGCAAGTGTGGCAGAAGGTTTAACTTTACCAACTCGATCTGAAAGGATTGTCATTGTCTTTTAAATTGTTTAAAATCGAATGTTTATGTTAATGAAAAAACACACTTAGTGGGCAAGAAATTTCAACTAGAATCGCAATTTTCTCCAGCTGGAGACCAACCAAAAGCTATTGAGGTATTAGTAGATGGTATTAATTCTGGCGAGAAGTTCCAGACACTACTTGGTGTAACGGGGTCAGGTAAGACCTTTACCTTGGCCAACGTGATTAAACAGACTAAACGGCCTAGCTTAATCATGGCGCCTAATAAAACATTAGCTGCGCAATTGTATAGTGAGATGAAAGATTTCTTCCCTAATAATGCGGTGGAATATTTTGTGTCATATTATGATTATTATCAGCCAGAAGCTTATGTGCCGGCAAGTGATACTTATATTGAAAAAGATTCCTCAATTAATGAGCAAATAGAGCAAATGCGCTTGTCTGCGACTAAGGCTTTACTAGAACGAGACGATGTTATTATTATTGCTAGTGTTTCAGCGATTTACGGTTTGGGCGATCCAGATAGCTATATGCAAATGTTATTGCATTTGAGTGTGGGTGAGGTAACCAATCAGAGAGAGATCTTATCACGCTTATCTCAAATGCAATACACACGTAATGATGTCACTTTAATACGAGGGCATTTTAGAGTTAAAGGTGAAGTGATTGATATTTTTCCAGCGGACTCTGAAGAGCAGGCTATCCGTATTGAAATGTTTGATGATGAAATCGAGGCTATTTATTGGTTTGACCCATTAACAGGTGAAAAGCTTAAATCTTTGCAGCGTATTACTATTTATCCACAAACGCATTATGTCACCCCTAAATCTAAGATTTTAAATATGTTGGATGACATTAAAGCTGAGCTTAAGGTTAGGCGTAAAGAGTTGCTATCACTCAATAAATTGGTGGAAGAGCAGCGCTTAACACAACGTGTGAAAATGGATATTGAAATGATGCGCGAGTTAGGTTATTGCAATGGTATTGAAAATTATTCACGTTATTTGTCTGGTAGAAATCCTGGCGAAGCTCCACCCACATTGATGGACTATTTGCCTGATGACGCACTGGTAATTTTGGATGAGTCACATGTTACAGCTAGTCAGATTGGTGGCATGTATAAGGGCGATAGGGCACGTAAAAAAACGTTAGTAGAGTTTGGTTTTAGACTGCCATCAGCACTGGACAACCGTCCGTTAAAATTTAACGAGTTTGAAGAGCGGGCGCATCAGTGCATCTTGGTATCGGCAACACCAGCAGCTTACGAGCTAGAGGTGTCCAACGTGATTGCCGAGCAAGTGGTAAGACCAACCGGATTATTAGACCCAGTGATTGATGTGCGCCCTGTTGATACTCAAGTGGATGATTTACTCAGTGAAATCCACAAATGTGTGGAGGTTGGTGAGCGTGTATTGGTAACTACTTTAACTAAGCGTATGTCTGAACAGCTGAGTGATTATCTCAATGATCATAATGTTAAAGTACGCTATTTGCATTCTGATATTGATACCGTAGAGCGGGTAGAAATTATTCGTGATTTGCGTTTAGGTGTGTTTGATGTGTTGGTAGGTATTAACTTACTTAGAGAGGGTTTAGATATTCCTGAAGTATCATTAGTGGCGATTTTGGATGCCGATAAGGAGGGATTCCTACGCTCTGAACGCTCACTGATTCAAACCATGGGAAGAGCGGCACGTAATGTGAATGGTAGGGCAATTTTATATGCCGATCGAATCACAGGGTCGATGGAACGCGCTATGGGAGAGACTAACAGGCGTCGTGAAAAACAACAAGCTTACAATGAGAAACACAACATTACACCAAAGGGTGTGATGAAGCCAATTATTAATATTTTAGATACGGATATTTCCAGTCAAGAAAATGACGATAATATAGTGAATGAAAATATTCAAAGTCAACTTTCCCCAGTGCAATTAGCCAAAGAGATTAAAGCACTAGAAAAACAAATGTATGCTTTTGCAGAAGAATTAAAGTTTGAACAAGCAGCAGATGTGCGTAACCAAATAAAACAACTTAAAGATGGTCAATTTAAACATTAACGAAATATTTTATTCATTGCAAGGTGAAGCTCGTGAAGTGGGTTTGCCGACTGTATTTGTGCGTCTAACCGGTTGTCCATTGCGCTGCACGTATTGTGATACTGAATACGCCTTTAAGGGTAATAATATGCTCAGTATTAAAGAGATACTCGCTGAAGTTAAACAATACAATACACGGTATGTATGTGTCACTGGTGGCGAGCCACTGGCACAAATCAACTGCCATGTTTTGTTAGATGCACTGATTAAGGATAGTTACCAAGTATCGTTAGAAACCAGTGGTAGTATCGATATCAGCGAGGTTAATCCAGGAGTGTCAATTGTGATGGATGTTAAAACACCGTCGTCAGATGAATCAAAACATAATAAATATGAAAATATTGCTAACCTTAAAGCCAAAGACCAGCTAAAGTTTGTGATTGGCTCAATTGATGATTTTGATTGGAGTGTTGATATAATGAACCAATATCCAACACAGGCTGGTGTATTGTTTTCACCAGTGTTTGATGTAGTTACCCCTACGCAATTAGCTGACTGGATTTTAGATAAACAACTGAGTGTGCGTATGCAAGTGCAGATGCACAAGTTGCTTTGGGGTGACGAACCTGGTAGGTAACTAGTTAATGGTTATCTTTTTAACTTGTGGCTTTGGTTTGTCTAGTTTTGGAATAGATACCATTAACACCCCATCTTGAAAATCTGCATTAATGTTGTCTTTGTCGCCGTCACGCGGAATTGACATTGAGTGAGAGAAGCTAGTTGATGATTTAGCGCTTTGATTGGTAGAAGATTTCTCACTATTGCGGACACCTTTGATAGTTAGCATATTATTGTTGATAGAGATATCAATGTCTTTCTTGCCTAAACCAGAAAGCTTCACCTCTACTATATAGCTATTATTATCTTTATCAAAGTATTGCCTTGATTGTGAGCTAAAACGATTTACCGAATGCTTTAATCGATTCATTTCATGGTCTAATTGTTGAAATTGTTGGTTAAAGTCACGCCAAAATCCACCATTATTAAAACTATTATTAAAAAAATCTGATTGAGATAGCCCGTGGGCGCTCAGCGCAGTAGAAATTAGTAACGCAAAAGCAGTTAATATGTTTTTCATAATAAATCCTTAATATGTCTAATTAATTTTTAAAGACATTGTACAAAAATTAATTTTGAATTTCAAGTGATTTTTTAAGCGAGCTTGTCGTCTGCAACATGATAAGTTGGATCTTCTAAAACGTTAACTTCTACTAAATTTTTAGCAGTTTTTAGTAGTAGTCGGCATTCTGCGCTAAGGTGTTGTAAATGCAGTGTTTTACCCACACGTTTATAG